>JADLFL010000041.1 GCA_020845575.1 Acidobacteriota bacterium
CGCTTCAGCACCGAGATGGCCAGCACCGCGATCGGGATCGACGCGCTCACCGTGAGGCCGGCACGCAGACCCAGGTAGACCGTCGACGCGCCGAACAGGAGGCCGAACAGCGCACCGAGCAGGACGGCTTTCGCCGTGAACTCCGGCGGCGTCTGGTCCGCTGGCACGTAGGGGGTGAAGGTCGGATCGGCCATGCGGCGACGTATAACCCAAGTCGACCGGCAATCCCAAGCCGGAGCTTCCGCTATCATGGCCGGGATGTCCGACATCGAGCGGGCCCGGACAGCGGGTGACCATGTCTCGGAGCTCACGACAGCGCGTCTGTCCGTGTACCTGCGCTGCCTCGACGCCCTGGATGCCGCGGGCGTCAACACCGTGTCGTCGCTCGGTCTGGCGTCCCAGTTCCAGTTGAACGCACCGCAGATCAGGAAGGACCTCGCGCACTTCGGCGAGTTCGGCATTCGCGGCGTGGGGTACTACGTGAAGGATCTGAAGCGACACCTGCGCCAGATTCTCGGCCTCGATCGCAGCATCAAGGTGGTGATCGTCGGGGCTGGCAACCTCGGACTCGCCCTGGCCGACTATGCGGGCTTCCGCAAGGACGGCTTCGACGTGGTCGCGCTGCTCGACACGGCGCGCGACAAGGTGGGGCAGTACTCGCGCAGCGGCGTGCCGATCCGGCACGCGCGCGACCTCGAACGACTTGTCGAGCGTGAGCGTATCGACATCGCGGTGATCTGCGTGCCGGGTGAGGCAGCGCAGGGCTCGGTCGACGCCGTGGTCGCGGCCGGCGTGCGCGCGATTCTCAACTTTTCTGCCGGTAACCTGCGTGTGCCGCCTCAGGTGAAACTGAAGGACATGGACCTCACCGTGACGTTCGAAAGCCTGTCGTTCTTCCTGGCGAACGGACATCTCGATGTCTGAGCGCACGCCTGTCGCATTGACGCACGCCGACGCTGCCGGGCGCGTGCGCATGGTGGACGTGTCAGACAAGCCCATCACGTCGCGTGTCGCTGTCGCGCGCGGTTTCGTGCGGGTCTCCGCCGCCGCGCGACGGCTGATGCGCGCCGGCGCGCTGAAGAAGGGCGACCCCCTCCAGGCCGCGCGTCTGGCCGGGATCATGGCGGCCAAGCAGACCGCCACCATCGTGCCGCTCTGTCATCCGCTCGCCCTGAGCGGGGTACGCGTCGACGTGGAACCGGCGCGCGGCGGCATCGCCATCGAGGCTACCGTGCGCACCACCGGTCAGACGGGCGTCGAGATGGAAGCACTCACGGCGGTCGCCGTCGCGGGACTCACGGTGTACGACATGCTCAAGGCCGCTGACAGCGCGATGGTCATCGAGCGGATCAGACTCGTGGAGAAGCGCGGCGGGACGTCGGGAGACGTCACGTCCACATCAGGCGCCGATCGTACGCCCGCGCGTCGTCGCCGGAACGGAGGAATTCGCCATGCCCGTTGATGCCGCAGCCCCTCGATCGCACCAGCGCCGCGTCCTGTCGTCGGTTCCCGGCCGCATTCGCACGCTCGCGCAACTGCCGGCTGACTTGCTGCGCGAGTACCCCAGGCCCGAGTTCCTCCAGCAATGCGGGCCTGACGGTGTGAGGCCGCGCTCGACGGCTGCCTTCGTCGAGCGGGCGCGCGCCGTCGGGCTCGCGCTCGACGACATGGGGATGGCGCCGGGCGATCGCATCGCGATCATGTCCGAGACACGGCAGGAATGGCTCGTCGCCGATCTGGGCATCATCACGGCGCGACTGGTGACGGTGCCGATCTATCCCACGGTCCCGGCACAGCAGGCGAGCTTCATCCTGCAGGACGCCGGTGCCCGCGGGGTGTTCGTGTCCGATGTGAAGCAGGCCGAGAAGATCCTGAGCGTGCGGCATCTGTTGCCGGAACTCGAGTTCATCGCGGTGTTCACCGACGAAGTCCCGCCGTCGGCGGCGCGCGACAGTCATTCCGTCCTGCGCTTCGAGGCCGTCGTCGAACGCGGACGGGCCCGCGCTGCCGATGCGGAGGCCGTGGCGCGATACGAGACCGGCATCGACGCCGTGCGGCCGGAAGACCTGTTCACGATCATCTACACGTCTGGCACCACCGGCGAGCCGAAGGGCGTGATGCTGACGCACGACAACGTCATGTCGAACGTCCTCGCGGTGATCCCCGTGCTCGGCCTGACGCGTGAGGACGTGGCGCTCAGCTATCTGCCACTGAGCCACGTGTTCGAGCGGATGGTCACGTATCTCTACCTCTATGAAGGCGTGATGGTCTGTCACGCCGAGTCGCTCGAGACGCTCGCGCGCGACATGCAGGCCGTGCGGCCGACGGTGATGACGGGTGTGCCGCGCGTGTACGAGAAGCTGTACGCGCGGATCACCGAAGCGGCGGCTTCCGGCCCCGCGTTCCGCCGGCACCTGTTCGACTGGGCGGTCCGCGTTGGCAGCGATGGAGCCGCCGCGAAGCGTGCCGGCGCGGCATCGTCGATGCTGGGCCGGATGCGGGAGTCGGTGGCCGACAGTCTCGTGGCCTCGAAGATTCGCGCACGCGTCGGCGGACGCTTACGCGTGGCCGTGTCTGGCAGCGCGCCGCTGCCGGTGCATATCGCCGAGTTCTTCCATGCCATCGGTCTGCCGCTCATCGAAGGGTACGGGCTGACGGAGACGTCGCCGGTGATCACCGTCAATCCGCTCGACGCGCCGCGCTTCGGTAGCGTGGGCTGCGCGGTGGATCGCGTGGAAGTGGCCATCGCCGACGATGGCGAGATCCTCACGCGCGGACCGCACGTGATGAAGGGGTACTGGAAACGGCCCGCCGAGACCGCTGCGGTGCTGCAGCCCGACGGCTGGTTCCACACGGGCGATATCGGCACGCTCGGCGACGACGGCTATCTCACGATCACCGATCGCAAGAAGGAACTGCTCGTCACCTCCGGCGGCAAGAAGATCGCGCCGGCGCCGATCGAGGCGCTGCTGAAGCGGCATCCGCTCGTCGCGGAGGCCATGATCGTGGGCGAAGGGCGCAACTTCCCGGCCGTGCTGATCGTGCCCGACTTCCCGGCGCTCGAGCATCGCCTGAAGGTGCTCGGCCGTCCGTCGGGCACGCGCGAGGCGCTTGTCGAGCGCGAGGACGTGCTGTCGCTCTTCCAGGAAGTGATCGAGCCGCTGAACAGGGATCTGGCGCAGTTCGAGCGGCTCAAGAAGGTGGCGCTGCTGCCCACCGAGTTCGGCATCGCGACGGGGGAATTGACACCCACTCTCAAGTTGCGGCGCCGTGTCGTACTCGATCGTTGGCAGGCGGTCGTCGATCGGTTATACGAGATCGTGTGAGCGATGACGGATGCGTCGCGGTCCGCATGCCCGGACCGTTCGCTCGACCATCAGCGGGGCGCGGCCGTGGCGCCGGCCCTCGACTCGAGAGAGGAATCAGATGAGCGCGAAGGTCTACGAGGCCATCAACGATCAGGTCAACAACGAACTGTCCGCATCGCACAGCTATCTCGCGATGTCGGGCGTGTGCGAGGACCTCAATTTTCCCGGAGCGGCGCACTGGTTCCGCGTCCAGAGCGACGAGGAGCGCGGGCACGCCCTGCGCCTGTTCGACTTCATCCAGGCGCGGAACTACCGCGTGTCGCTGCGCAAGATCTCCGTCGAGACGGCGCACGCCACGACGCTGCTCGACGTGTTCAAGGCGTCGCTGGCGCAGGAAGAGCAGGTGAGCGCGCAAATCGACGCGCTCTACGACCTCGCGATGCGGGAGAAGGATTTCGCCGCCGTCGTCGAGATGCAGTGGTTCGTGACCGAGCAGGTCGAAGAAGAGAAGTCGGCGCGAGACGTCATCGCCAAATTGGCGATGGCGGGCAGCGATGCACCCGCACTGCTCGAGATCGATCGCGAACTCGGTGCGCGTGCGGCTGCCGGTGCCGGGGGAGGCAAGCCGGGCACCGGCGCGTAGCTGGGCGAGGGGTAGCTACGGGAAGATCTGCGCGGTCGGCAGTGGCCACCAGCGCAGCTGCACCTTGCCGATGATGTACTTCTTGGGGACCGACCCCCAGTGGCGGCTGTCGGAACTGTTGTTCCGATGGTCGCCCATCACGAAGTAGTACCCTTCCTGAATCTCCTGTGGACCCCAGTCGTCGTGTCCGCGATACTCGCTCGGCACGTACGCATCGTCGATCTGCTCGTCGTTGACGAAGACCCGGCCGTCGACGATGCGCACGCGATCCCCCTCCTCGGCGATCACGCGCTTGACGCACGACTTGTCGGGATCCACCGGATACCAGAGCATCACGATGTCGCCGCGATGCGGTTCACCGAGCTTGTAGATCGCCTTGTTGACGATGAGGCGATCGCGATCCTCGAGCGTGGGGGACATGCTCTGGCCTTCGACGCGCGCCACCTGGAAGCCGAACGTGACGATCAGCGTGGCGTAGACCGCGGCCGATGCCAGCGTCTTGAACCACGTGAACGCTTCCTCGGCGGTCCGCGCCCAGATCGACGGACGACGAACCTCGGCGGTCGCGGCGCGCAGGGCGGCGTCGGCCGCCTGCGCGGTGACGGGCGGGACGACGGGCGTGTACCCGGACGGCGGATTCGGTCCGACGGCAGGCGGGAACCCCGAGGTGGCCGCGCCCTGCAGCGGGAGGTCCGTCAGATCTGCAGGTACTCTCGCAGCCGCTTGGTCTGCGCGCGGCTGACCGGGATCTCCGTCGATCGCGCGTCCCGCATCCTCAGGATGAAATTCCGGCTGAACCAGGGGACTATCTCCTTGATTTTGTTGATGTTGACCAGGTACGACCGGTGCACCCGCCAGAAGACGTGCTCATCCAGCTGGGCCTGCAGTTCGTCCAGGGTCCGGTAGTTGGACGCCCCGGTCACCTGACTGGCTACGACGGAAACCTCGTCCTCGTTCACCGACGCATAGACGAGGTCGTCAGCCGGCACCAGCATCATACGGTCGCTCACCTTCACGACCAGCTGCGTCCGGCGTGCCTGTCGCGCAGCGAGCGCCTGGACGATCCGGGCGAGCGCCGCGGGCGACACCTCGTCGGACCGTACCGATGCCAGGCGCTGGCGCGCCCGTGTCAGGGTCTGGGCCAGGCGCGGGGCTTCGATGGGCTTCAGCAGGTAGTCGATGGCGTTCATCTGGAACGCGTCGACGGCGTACTGGTCGAACGCCGTCACGAAGACGACGTGGGGCGACGATTGCCGCAGGGCCGCGTGGCGCGCCACTTCGAATCCCGTCAGTCCCGGCATCTGGATGTCGAGGAAGACGACGTCGGGTTCCAGGTCCTCGAGCATGTCGAGCGCGGCCACGCCGTTGTCGGCCTGGCCGACGACCTCCACGTCGCCGGCCTGCGACAGAAGGAAGCACAACTCCTCGCGGGCCGGCTGCTCATCGTCGACGACAAGGGCGCTGAGCGTCATCTCACGCCTGCCGCTGCGGGAAGGAGGACATCAGGGATCTCCAGTCGAACCTGGGTCCCGTGCCCCGGCTCGCTCGAAATGGCCAGTCGGCCGTGCATGCCGTAGATGACGCGCAGGCGTTCCGAGATGTTCGCCAGGCCGATGCCCATGTGCGTGTGGGAACCGATGCGATCGGTCTGGATGCCGAGGCCGTTGTCGATCACTTCGAGGACCGTGGTCGCGCCCTCGCGGTGCGAGCGAAGGGTGATGCGCCGTTGGCCCATCTTGTCGGCGAACCCGTGCTTGATCGAGTTCTCGACGAGCGGCTGCAGAATCATGCTCGGGACCACGACGTCCAGTGTCGCCGGATCGAGATCCTTGTCGACGCAGAGCGACGGTCCGAAACGGACGCACTCGATGTCGAGGTATTCGTCGACGGCCGTGAGCTCGTCGCGCAGGGGAATGAAGTGGTCGTGGGCCCGCAGGCGCCGGCGCAGCAGGCCCGCCAGCCTGTTGATCAGCATGCGCGCCGTGTCCGGCCGCGTCCTGATGAGCGACGAGATCGACGTCAGCGTGTTGAACAGGAAGTGCGGGTTCATCTGGCTGGTGAGCGCTTCGATGCGTGCTTCGAGCAGGAGGGCCTCCTGTTCCTGAAGCTTGTGCTCGATGCGCGCCGAGTTCCAGATCTTGATGGGAATGGCGACTGTCAGCGTCGTGGCCATCAGGACGACGATGAGCATGGTGACCGGCTGGGCAGGGAAATAGAACAGGCGTTCGATGCCGTAACGGTGCCCGAGGATCTGCCGCAGGATCTCGAGCGCGATCGGCGCCGCGATGAGCAGCATCTGCCAATCGACCTCGAACCGCCGCACCAGCTTCCACAGGTAGCGGAACAGACCGGTGAGGACGAACGGCGAGAAGTGCCAGATGGCGTCCTTGGGGCAGATCTCGCGCAGGCCGCCGCCCGCGAAGCCACAACCGACGTAGAGGGGGATGGCAATCCACTCGCCGCCGGCGAGCGCCGTCAGGCCGACCATCAGCCCGACGATGGCGCCGGCGTAGGGCCCGGCGACCAGCCCCGCGAGATAGGCGCCGCCGAGCGAGACGTCAGCGGCGTGGTACCCGAGCAGCAGCCGGCTGGCCACGCCCGCTGCGAGCGGCACGCCGAGCGCGCCCATGAACTTCAGGCGTTCCGGCCAGTCGCGCCGCTCAGTCAGCAGCAGGGTCCGGAACCGCCGGAACCGTACCAGCATCGTCGACAGCGCCGCGATACCCGCGAGCTGGACGATCAGCGTGACGAGCAGATACTGCTCCGCAGAGAGAAACCGCGGCTCGTGGAGCACACCGCAGTGTAGCTGACGGCAACCGGCAATCGGCAACCGGCAACCGGGGCAGCGCGCGGGCCGGATGTCCGGCGGTCCTGCCGTCGTCCCGGTTGCCGGTTTGCCGGTTGCCCGTTGCCGGCGCCCGCCTTGTTGTTACAATGTCCCAATGATTCGTCCCTGGATCGTCGGGTTCAAGACCACGTTCGGGCACATGTTCAAGAAGCCCGTCACCGTGAACTACCCGGACGAGAAGGTCCCGATGTTCCCGAAGTGGCGCGGCAAGCAGGTGTTGATGCGCGACGAGAACGGGCTGGAGAAGTGCGTGGCCTGCGGCCTGTGCGCGGTGGCGTGTCCGGCCGACGCGATCTACCTCGAGGCCGCCGAGAACGACGGCAGCGTGCAGGCAGGCCCGCGGTACGCGCGGACCTACCAGATCCACAAGACGCGGTGCATCTTCTGCGGCTACTGCGAGGAAGCCTGCCCCGTGTCTGCCATCTTCATGGGCAAGGACTACGAGCTCGCCGTGTACAGCAAGGACGACTTCGTGTGGGACAAGGAAGACCTCCTGGTGCCCCTCTCCAGCCGGTGACCCAAGCCTTTCTCGACGCCCTGCGCGATCGGGTGCTCATTGGCGATGGTGCCATGGGCACTCAGCTCTATACCCGTGGTGTCTTCCTCAATCGCGCGTTCGAAGACCTCAACCTGACCGACAGCGACCTGGTGGGCGACGTCCACAGGGCGTACGTTCGCGCCGGAGCCGAGGTCGTCGAGACCAATACCTTCGGCGCCAATCGCCTGAAGCTCGCCAGCTTCGGCCTGGCCGAGAAGGTTCACGCGATCAATGTCGCCGGCGCCCGCATCGCGCGCCACGCGGCGCGCGAGTCAGCGTGGGTGGCTGGTTCGATCGGCCCGCTCGGCGTGCGCGTGGAACCGTGGGGCAAGACGGGACTCGACGAGGCCGAGTTGCTGTTCGCCGAACAGGCGGCCGGCCTGGCCGAGGGCGGCGTGGACCTGTTCATCCTCGAAACGTTCCGCGACGTGAACGAACTCGGCGCCGCGATTCGTGCGATTCGCGGCATCAGCCCGCAGCCGATCGTCGCCATGCTCACGACGGGGGAGGATGGCAACACGCTCGACGGCACGCCCGTGGAGCAGGTGGGGCCGCAACTGGTGGTGTTCGGCGCCGACGTCATCGGTGTCAACTGCAGCGTAGGTCCGGCGGCGATGCTTGACACCGTCGAGCGGTTGGCCAAGGCGGTGCCCGGCGCCCTCCTCGCGGCGATGCCCAACGCGGGCAAGCCGCGCGACGTCGACGGCCGCAACCTGTATCTCTGCTCGCCCGACTACATGGCGTCGTACGCGCGGCGCTTCGCGCACGCCGGTGTACGGCTCATCGGCGGCTGCTGCGGGACCACACCGGCCCACGTCAAGCAGATCGCGCACGCCGTCCACGCACTGGCGGCACCGATGCGTCAGGCGTCGCCGTCGCGCGACGTCCCGGCCGATCCACGCGTGGTGGTGACGCCAGTGCCGGTCCAGATGCGATCGCGCCTGGCAAACGCGCTGCAACATGGTCGCTTCGTCACGGGGATCGAACTCGTGGCGCCGGCGGGTTTCGGGCACGCGCGCATCGCCGATCAGGCGCGTGACGCGCGCATCAACGGCCTCGACGTGGTGCTCGTGAGCGACAGCGCGACGAGCCGCGCGCGCATGAGTGCACTGGCGAGCGCCGTCACGGTGGAGCAGCACGCCGGCGTCGAGACGATCCTGCAGTACTGCTGTCGCGATCACAGTCTGCACGCGATGCAGGGCGACCTGCTCGGCGCGCACGCCCTCGGCCTGCGCAACCTGCTGCTCGTGACGGGACGTCCGTTGCGCCACAGCGAATATCCCGACGCGACGGGGGTGTTCGACGTCGATTCCATCGGTCTCACCAACGTGGCCGCGCGCTTCAACAGGGGAGAGGACGTCGGCGGACAGGCGATCGGCGAACCGACGGCCTTCCACATCGGTGTGGCGGCCAACCCGACGGCCGTGATGCCGGAGCGCGAGTTGTCGCGGTACCGGTACAAGATCGACGCCGGTGCCGACTTCGTGGTGATGGGACCGGTTTACGACGTCGATGCACTGCGCCGATTCCTCGACGAGACGGCCGATCGTCGCGTGCCCGTGCTGGCGATCGTCCGCGCGTTCGACAGCGCTCGCCAGGCCGAGCAGCTTGCCAACGAAGAACCCGGCGTCTCGGTACCAGAGGCATTGGTGGCACGGATGGCTGATGCGGACCGTGAGGGGCGCGCCGAAGACGAGGCGCTGGCGATCGCCCGCGAGGTCGCCGCGGCGATTCGTCCGCTGGTTGCCGGCCTCATCGTGTCCGGCGTGAGCGGCGACATCGCGCGCACTCTCGCCATCCTCGCACCGGGGATGCCCGAGAAGGAACCGGCGCTGACGCCTGTGGCGACCGAGTCTCACGCCGCGCAAATCGGCCGTGGTTGACGTGGTAGACTTGCCCGACTGTTTCCCCGTGGGAGTCCATTGATGGCACTGTTCCGAGACGATCGGGCGACCGGCGAAGACGACGAGCTTCTGCAGGGCGACGCCGCCACGCGCGCGCTGTCGGTCACCGCCGTCGAGAACGATTTCGTCGAGAAGGTCTACGAGCGCCTTGCGAGCGTGTACGACCTCACCTTCGGCCCCACGCTGCACCCCGGTCGCGTCCAGGCGCTGCAGCGGATGCAGATCCACCCCGGAGACCGGATTCTCGAAGTCGGCGTCGGCACAGGCATCAACTGCTCGATGTACCCGAGCGACACGGAGATCACCGGCATCGACTTCTCGGCTGGGATGCTGGAGAAGGCGCGCGAACGCGTAGCGCGGAAAGGTGTGACCAACGTCCGCCTCCTCCAGATGGATGCCCAGGATCTCAAGTTCGAGGACAACAGCTTCGACATCGTCTACGCGCCGTACCTGATCAGCGTCGTCCCCGATCCGGTGAAGGTCGCGCAGGAGATGCGGCGGGTGTGCAAGCCCGGCGGGCGCATCATCTTCCTCAACCACTTCCTCAGCCCCAACAAGCTGCTGTCGAAGGCCGAGCGGATGATTTCGCCGATGATGGTCCACATCGGCTTCAAGTCGGACCTCGACCTGCCGGCCTTCCTCGCTCAGGCCAGCCTGCAGCCGGTGTCGATCGAGAAGGTCAACATCCCGCGCATCTGGTCGCTGGTCACCTGCATCAAGAATTGACGCGAAGCCGGCAACGGGCAACCGGCTCCTTCTCAGTCACCCGTCATCGCGACATCGCGGCATGTCCGGCATCGGGCATGACCACCCCGCGCACGCGTTCCATGAGCGCGTCCACCTGCGCGTCGGTCGGGTTCGCGAGAGGTGCGCGCGCCCGGCCGACGGGGACACCGAGGCGTGCCATGAGCGCCTTGGCCGTGCCCAGGTAGCCTGTTGCCGCGATGGCGTCGACGAGGGCGATCGATTGCGACTGCAAGCGCTGCGCCTCGGTCATGTCGCCCCGCTCGAACGCGGCGATCAACGCGCGATAGAGCCCCGGCGCGAAGTTGTACGTCGAGCCGACGCCGCCGCGCGCACCGGTGGCCAGCGCACCGAGCAGGCTCTCGTCCACACCCCACGGCAGGTCCGCCCGATCACCCGTCACGTCAAGGCATCGCCGATAGGCGATGAGATCGGGGTTGGTGAACTTGATGCCCGCGAAGTTCGGGATGCGCGTCATCGCCTCCGGCAGGAAGCGATCCATCGGCAGCGCCACGCCCGTGAGCGCGGGAATGTCGTAGAAGTAGAAGGGCAGATCCGTCGCCTCGGCGGCGATCGCCGCGCACCAGTCGACGAGGGCCGTCACGCTGGCAGGTTTGAAGTACGACGGCGCCATGGCGCTCGTCGCGGCGAGGCCCAGGGATGCCGCGTGTCGCGCGAGGACCCGAGCATCGCCGATCGCGTTGCCGCCGACGTGCGCGATTACCGTGACGCCGTGAGCAGGTCCTGCGTCTGCCCACGCGTCGTACAATGCGAGACGTTCGGCGTGCGTGAGGGAATGACACTCGCCGGTCGATCCCGAGATGAACACGGTGCGGATGCTGCGCGCGGCGAGGAACGCCGCCTGCACCGGCACCACATCCACCGCGAGTGCTCCATCGTCGGCAAACGGCGTGTGCGTGGCGGCGACGAGATCGTGAAGTGGACCGCTCAGGAACATGGCCATCAGTGCACCACCGGTACGACGCCTTCGCGATAGCGCGGCTGGATGAAGAGGACGAGGACGACCGAGAGCACCGCGGCGCTCGCGAAGACGCCGAAGATGCCGAAGAGCGGGACGCCTCGGTCGCGCATCAGGCCGAAGCCCCAGTCGGCGAACCCGCCGCAACTGATGCTCACGAAGTTCATGATGCCGTAGCCTGTGGCGCGCAGTTCCGGGCGTGCCACCTGACACAGGATGGGCATGTTGTTGGCGTCGAAGAAGCCCCACCCGAGTCCGAACAGCAGCAGGAACGCGATCGCCACCCAGAGTACTCCCGTTTGCGGGGCGTAGCCGACGCCGAACATCGCCGGGACGATCATGGCCATGCCGATCGCACTCACGTGGATGCGGCCGCGTTCAGTCCGCTGCATCCATCTGTCGGCGAGCCAGCCTCCGACGACGGCGCCGACCATCGCGGCCAGTTGCCAGTACAGCGTGGCGGAGACGCCGGCCAGGCCCTGCCCGATGGCGAACTCCGCCTTCAGGATGGCGGGCATCCAGTCGCGGACGACCCAGCCCGCCAGTGCCGGGAGCGTGAAGTACAGCACCAGCAGGACGAACGACCTGTTGCCGAGCAGTTCGCGCAGCGCAGTGCCGGGCGTCAGGCCGGCAGTGTGCGGCTCGCCGTCGGGTCGGGATGGATTGCGCAGCAGCAGGAACAGCGGCAGTGCGTAGAGCACGCCGATGAGGCCGCACAACTCGAAGGCCCACCGCCAGCCGAGTGACGGATGGTCGGCGGCGTACCCCCCGAAGCCGCCGATGATCACGCCCATGTAGATGCCCATCTGGTGGAAACCCACGGCGCGCGAACGCGTGTGCCCGCGATGGACGTCGGCGATGAGCGCCAGCGCGGCGGGGATGTACAGCGCCTCGCTGATGCCCATGAAGGCACGCGTGAAGAGCAGACCTTCGTACGTGGTCACATGGCCCGTCATCCACGTGACGATCGACCACACGAGCAGGCTGCCCGCGATCACGTGGCGACGGCTGTACCTGTCGGCCACGTATCCGCCGATCGGGCTCACGCAGGCATAGACCCACTTGAACAGCGCGAGGATGGCGCCCCATCGCGCCTCGAGGCCGATCTCCGGGATGTCGTGCATTACGGAGAACTTCATCGACGCCAGCATCTGGCGGTCGAGATAGTTCAGGAGCGCGACGGGGACGAGCAGGCCGACAACGATCCAGGCGTACCGGGTGTGCGAGGACGATGAGAGCGATGCGTCAGACACCGGTGACCTGTTGCGCCTGCGCGGCGATGCCGGGGGATGTCGGCAGGACGAGAGCGGAGAGCGGATGGCGCATTGACAGTGATCCTCTTGCGCGCATCGACGCGCGCAGCGCGATGCATATCACAGCACGGCACCGAGTTCAGCGAGTGGCATCGACCAGCGCCACGTCGTAGAGCCGGAACAGCGGATCGCTGCTGACGACGGTGAGGCCATCGACGCGCGCTGTTGCCACGATCAGTCGATCGAACGGATCGCGATGGTGCGGGGGCAACTCGTGGACGGCCTCGGCGTGTGCAAACGACACGGCCAGCATGCGAAAGCCAGCCTGCTCGACGGCGACTGTTGGTGTCCGCGTGGTCTCCAGCTTGCCCAGTGCCACCTTGATCGTGATCTCCCACGCTGATGCCGCACTGACGAAGACCACGGCGGCGTCATGGATGGCGCCGCGGGCCGTCTTTCCGAGTCGCTTGTCGTTGGCGTCCCACCAGATCAGCGTTTCGGTGTCGAGCAGCAGGGACTTCACGTCCGCCGGCCTTCGAAGGCGTCGAGCAGGCCCTCCGGCAAGGGCTCGTTGAAGTCGCCGCGCACGCGCCACTGGCCCTTGCCACGCCCCGCCACACGGCGCACGGGAGGAGCCAGCGGAACGAGTCGCGCTCGCGGCTCGCCGTTGCGCGCGATGACGATTTCCTCACCGCGAGCCGCGCGATCGACCAGCTCTGGCAGTCGCGCCTTCGCCTCAGCGATGTTGACGGATTCGAGGACACTCATGATGGTCAGGATGGTCAATCAGAGTGTGGCATCAGATGGTCAGGATGGTCAATCCATGCCTACAGCATGGCGCTGAGCATGCCGGCGGCGACGTCGGCGCCGTTGACGAGGGGGCGTTCGGCCGGGCGCGACTGGGCGAGGAGGGTGGCGATCGGTTCGTCCCACCGCTCGGTGGCGAGCGTGGTATTGGAGATGTGCGCGCATCGCATGACGGCGGGCATCTGCGCCACCATCACCGGGTACTCGCGGAATCTGCCGCGGTCGGTGTAGAGCAGGGCCGTGTCGTTGGCCACGCACTCGGACACGATGCCGTATCCGGGCTTGGAAACGACGACGTCACACGCGGCGACGAGATCCTCGTAGCGCAGGCCAAGCATCGTCAGGCGCTCGCGATCCGCATGGATGGCATCGGCAGGGGCGTCGAGTGGCGAGTGCGTTGCCCCCGCCGACAACACCAGACGATACGGCGCGTCGTAGTGGTGGGCGAGCGTCATATCAGCAACGCCATACCCGCCGAACGAGATGAGCGCAAGGGGACGGCTGTCGCCGGCACCGAGACGCCGGCGGATGTCTGCGGGATCCAGCTGCGAGCGACGCGCGATCCACGGGAAGTCGAGGACCGTCGTCACCGACGCGAAGCCGCCCGCCATCGGCAGACGCCACGCGGCAGCCGCGTGCGCGTACCGCGCGGCAAGCCGGGTGGGGAGGGCGTCGTAATCCTGGTGATCGGACGCGAAATCCTCGTAGATCCAGTCCCACGTGAAGTTCGCGAGCAGGACGGCGGGGATGCCGGCCAGGTGCGCGGCGGTACACGGCATGGCGGGTGCGTCGCACACCACCACGCGCACGCCTCGATCGCGGAACGTTGTCGCGAGTTCCACGGCCGCGACATCCGCACCGGCTTCGAATCGTGTCGCGGCGTCGAGTGTCGCGGGGATGTCGACGATCAGGCTGTCGCGCTGGATCGCGCCAGAGTCGACAGCCTGCTCGACGATCGTCGCGGGCACGCGGAGAGTGCGATCGAGCAGCCAGCGCGACGCGCGTGTGAAGACGTGAATCGGCTGCTCGCAACACAGGGCGCCGAACGCGTTGATGACTTCGACCTGTCGACTGGCATGGCCGAAGCCGTGTCCCGAGATGCAGAACGCGACAGCCACGCGTCAGCCGGCGACGACGGGTTCGGCAGGCGCGGCTGGCGTGTCTGACGATGCCTGCGGCTCGATCGGACCCAGCGCGATCGCGACGACCTCCTCGAACGTGGCCACCGGCCTGAACGTCATCTCGCGACGTGCCTCAGGCGAGAGCTCGTCGAGGTCGTCCTCGTTCTGCGCCGGCAGGATCATCGTCTTGATACCCTGCCGCCTGGCGGCGAGCGCCTTCTCCTTGATGCCGCCCACGGGCAGCACGAGTCCGCTCAGCGTGATCTCGCCGGTCATCGCGACGTCTGGTGTCACCGGCGTCTGACGTGCCGCCGATAGGATCGCCGTCGCCATCGTCACGCCCGCCGACGGACCGTCCTTGGGGATGGCCCCCGCGGGCACGTGCAGGTGGAGATCGTGCGTGCCGAAGAGATCGGTGGGGATGCCGAGGGCGTCGGCGCGCGAGCGCACGTGACTCAGCGCCGCGCGTGCCGACTCCTGCATCACGCTGCCGAGTTGTCCCGTGAGTACGAGCTGACCCTTGCCGCCGGGAAGCAGCGTCGCTTCGACATACAGCACGTCGCCACCGGTTTCGGTCCACGCCAGCCCGGTGACCACGCCGGGACGCGACAGCCTGAACGGCGCATCGTTCTTGATCTTCGGCGGACCGAGATACTCGGGCACGTCTGCGGCGTTCACGACAAACGGCGCGTCGAGCGCGACGACCGGCGTCACGACCACGTCCGCCGCTGGTGGTGCCGCCGCGTCAGCTGTAATCGGAGTTGCATTGGTGACCTCTGCCACACCCGGTGCTGCCTGCCCGGTTGCCGGTGGCCGGGTGCCTGTTGCCGGCGCTTCCTGCCCGGTTGCCGGTGGCCGGGCGTCCGTTGCTGGCGCTTCCTGCCCGGTTGCCGGTGGCCGGGCGCCCGTTGCCGGCGCTTCCTGATCGGTTGCCGGTTGCCCGTTGCCGGTTGCCGGTGTTGCCTGCCCGGTGCCCGACTCGGCCTGGCGCGCGGTCTCCACTCCCGCCACGCGCGCGGCGAGCTTGCGTGCAATCGTCCCGATCTGCCGTTCGAGCCCGCGTACGCCGGCTTCCCGCGTGTACTCGCGGAGCACGCGGCTCAGCGCGCCGTCGGTGAGGTCGAGGCCGTCCTCGGGCAGGCCGTGCTCCTTCATCTGCCGCGGCACCAGATACCGCCGCGCGATGTGCGCCTTGTCCTCCTCGGTGTAGCCGCTCAGGCTGATGATCTCCATGCGATCGAGCAGCGCCGGGTGCACTGAGGACAGATTGTTCGCCGTGGCGATGAACAGCACCTTCGACAGGTCCACCGGTACTTCGATGTAGTGGTCGCGGAACGTATGGTTCTGCGCCGGATCGAGCACCTCCAGCATCGCCGACGCCGGATCACCGGAGAAGCCGCCGGGCTGCATCTTGTCGATTTCGTCGAGCATGAACACGGGGTTCATGGAGCCGGCCTGCTTCAGGGCCTGCACGAGCCGACCGGGCATCGATCCGATGTAGGTGCGTCGATGCCCACGAATCTCCGCCTCGTCGCGCACGCCGCCGAGCGAGATGCGCACGAACTTCCGGTTCATCGCACGGGCGATCGACTGGCCGAGCGACGTCTTGCCCACGCCCGGAGGGCCGGCGAAGCACAGAATCGGGCCCTTCATGTCGTTCTTCAGCTTCCGCACCGCGAGGTACTCGACGATGCGGTCCTTGATCTTGTCGAGATCGTAGTGATCCTCGTCGAGCACGACGCGCGCGGCGCGCGGATCGAGACGGTCCTCGGTCGTCACGCTCCACGGGACCTCGAGCAGCCAGTCGAGGTACGTGCGGAGCATCTGATACTCGGGCGACGCCTGCGACATGCGCTCGAGGCGGTCCACCTCGCGCATGGCCTGCTTGAGGACCGCATCGGGCAGCTTCGCATCGTCGATCCGCTTGCGCAGTTCGGCGATCTCCTGGCCTTCCTCTTCGCCGAGCTCGGACTGGATCGCCTTGAGCTGCTGGCGCAGGTAGTACTGCCGCTGCGCGTCGCTCATCTCCTGCTGCGCCTGCGACTCGATCTTGCCCTTGAGTTCGAGGAGTTCCACCTCGCGCTTGAGCGCCGACGTGATCGCGCTCAGTTTCACGCGAAGGTCGTCCTGCTCGAGGAGGAGTTGCTTGTCCTCGGGCTTCATGTCGATGAGCGTGGCCAGCAGGTAGACCAGCCGCAGCGGCTCGTCGATGCCAGACACGATCGATCGCAGGTCGGGCGACAGGCCCGTGGCCAGCGAGAACGCCTTCTCGACGAGGTCGCGGAGCGAGCGCAGGTAGGCGTCGATCTCGAGGCCCGAGGCGTCTGGCTCCGGCGCCGGAGAGATGGCGGCGTCCATGACGTTGCCGTCGCGCGTCACCTCGTCGAGACGCACGCGCGACACGCCCTCGACCAGAATCTGCAGGCCCATCGCGCCCTTGGCCATCTGGCGGATGACGGCCACGGTGCCGACCTTGCGGAGCTGGTTCGGCTGAGGGTCGTCGGCGTCGCCCACCTGCATCACCAGCACGAGCATGCGGTCGCCGGCGAGGGCGCGATTCACGGCATCCACCGACACCGCGCGGTTCACCGCGAGCGGCTGGACCGTCAGCGGGAACACGACGGTGCTGCGCAGCGGGAGCACCGGCAGGCGCGAGGGCAGCTGAGGTTCCTGTGGTTCCTGGACGTTGGCGTCTGCCACGTGTGGTCGTCTCCAAGAGCGGGGCTCCGGCCCGATGCCGGCCCCTGAAAGGTTTGACGCGCGAACCCCGTCAGGCGTCTCGCGTCGCGACCCTGCCGAAAGGCCAGTCTATCAGCCGGCCGGCGCGCGTTATCATGCCGGCATGTTCACCATGCGTCCGGCGCCTGGGGAATGCGGGGCGTACTTCGTGCGCTACGTCGCCTGCATCGGCGACGGCGAGTGGCAGGCGCGCCTCGACGCGCAGCCGGCCGACTACCGCGCGCTGCTGGCGGGCGTGGACGATGACACGGCGGCGCTGCCGCTGGCGCCGGGGAAGTGGTCGCTGCTCGACGTGATGGGCCATGTGGCGGACACCGAGCGCGTGTTCGCGTTCCGCCTGCTCTGGTTCGCGCGCGGCGACGGGGCGCCGCTCCCGGGATTCGATCAGGATGCCTGGGCGTCGCAGACCGCGGGCCATCCGCGTACGCTCGCCGGCCTCCTCGACGATTTCGAGGCCGTGCGCCACTCGACACTCACGCTGTTGCGGGGCCTGCCGGACGAGGTCGCCGACCGCCGGGGCGTGGCGAGCGACACGCCCCTGTCGGTGCGCGCGCTCGCCTGGCTCATCCCCGGCCACGCCGAGCATCATCTGCGGCTGCTGGCAAATTCCGGCAACGGGCAACCGGCAACGGGCAACCGGTAGCTTCAGCGTACCTTCTGTCCGTCCACGAGCGCGTCGACGCGCGTCTTGAGGTTCGGATCGGCGGCACCGAGTGCGACCATCTGGTCGAAGTGCGTCTTCATCTGCTTGACGCGCTGCTCGTCCTCCGGGCCACAGGGACAGCCCTTCTTGATCGAGCCGAACAACGCCCAGGCGGCGCGGCGATGCGCCTCGGCCCACTTCGGCTCGAGCTCTGCGGCCCTGGTCAGGAGCGGTACCGCATCGCCGTACGCGCCCTTGTCCATCAGTGCCGCCCCGAACACCAGGTAGCCGACCGGATTGGCGTAGCCCGGCGCCGTGGTGACCTTCTCGAGGATCGCGACGACCTGATCGTTCTGCTTGCCCTCGTAGAGCGCCGCGGCGAGGTCGGTGAGGACAGCTGGGTTCCCGGCATCGAGCTCGGCGGCCTTTCGCAGGCTCGCGAGGCCGCCGGCCGTGTCCTTCCGATGCGTGCGCAGGAGCCTGCCCTGCGCATGGTACGCGCCCGACAGAGTGGCATCGATCCCGATGGCCTTGGCCAGGGCCTCGAGCGCCGCGTCGTACTGCTGCTCCTGCTCGCGCAGCAACCCGAGCAGGTACTGTGCGTTGGCCTTGCCAGGCGCCACTCCGACGGCGCGCGTGATGGGCTCGCGGGCCGACGCAAAGTCGTTGCGGGCCACGTGTACCTCACTCAGGCCCAGCCACGCGTCGGCCAGTTGGCCGTCCAGTTGCGTTGCGCTCTGGTAGTACTGCGCGGCGAGATCGAGTTGCCGCCCGTCGTGATGCATCTTCGCGATGGCCAGGTGGAGCGTGGCGTCCTTCGAGCCGGCCGCGGCGGCTGCGTGCAGGTCCCGCAGCGCAGCATCCGTCTGTCCCTTCGTCAGGTTCGCCCGCCCGCGCAGCGCGAACATCTCGGTGCGCGAGGGCTCCAGATCGATCACCCGCGTGGCCGACGCGATGACGCCATCGACGTCGCCCCTGGCCTGCAGAATCATCGTCAACTGGACGTGCGCGGCCACGAGTTTCGGATCCAGCTCGATGGCGCGTCGCAGGGGCGCTTCGGCGTCCGCCGCGCGATCGGCGGCGACGAGCGCGTCACCGAGCGCGCGGTGGGCGGCCGGATTGTCAGGGGCGGCCGCCGCGGCGGCCTGCGCGGCACCCACGGCATCGGGACTCTTCAGCCGCACGAGCGACTCGGCGAGGATGATGTGCGCCCCGGCAAGGGACGGGTCCAGGCCGACTGCCGCCTTGGCATGCTCGGCGGCGTCGGTATCGCGCCCGGCCCGCACATGTCCGGCGGCCAGGCCCGCGTGCGCCTGTGCCTTCTGCGTGCCGGTGAGACTCGCGAGCGCGAGCTGGTAGTTGAGCAGCGCGCAGTCCTGGTCGTTCTGCCGCTCGCACACATTCGCCAGCTTGAATGCGGCCTGCGCCTGTTTCGGGTCGACCTCGATGATGGCCTTGAGATAGGCCTCCGCTTTCGGAAGCTCGTTGGCGGCGATGAACTTGTCGGCCTCTTCCATGAGCCGGGGAATGTCGCGCGCGCGGAATTTCTGCTTCTCCTGCGCCGCCGACACGGTTGGCAACCACACTCCGAGCGCGCCTGCCATGGCAACGGCGGCGGCGCATGCCTGGATACGCATGCTGGTGACCTCCTCTGAACCGGTGTGCCGCGGATGTTACCGGAGATCGCTCGACAGTGGGGCGCAATTCGGAATTTCCAGTAGGCTGTCGGGCGTGGAATTCGCGTCGACATCGTCGCGCCCGGGGCGGCCGTTGTGGGTTCGCGCGCTCGACGTGCTCATACTCGTCACGCTGGTGCTGCTGGTCTCGGCGCTCCTGACCGGAGGCGTGCGCGTCAAGTTCGGCGACGTGCGGCTGACGGCCGAGTCCCCGTGGCGGCTGGCGCTTCTGGCAGTCGGACTGCTCGCCGGCCGGACGTACGCCTGGCCGCGCGAGACGTGGGGGGACCGCGCGTTGGCGCGACTCCGGGCCATCTGGCGCGATCCGGCGCTACGGCGATCGCTGCCGTGGGTCTTCACCACCCGGCTCGTGGTGGTCTACGCCACGTACCTGGCCGTCGTCGTGATCGGCTTTCCGGAGGGCGGGCCGCCATTCCGGCAGTCGCCCAACGAGTTCCGGAACCTGCTGGCCCGGTGGGACGCGGGCTGGTACGTCACCATCGCCGAGAACGGCTACAACTACTGGGGCAACGCCCAGACGCAGACCAACGTCGCGTTCTTTCCCGCGTATCCCTACACGGTGCGTACCGTGGCGGCGCTGCTGGGCGCGCGGTGGGGATCACCCGAGGACCCAGCGGAGGCCTTCGACGTCTTCACCGAGCGACGACTCGTGCGTCTGCTCCACGCCGGGTGGCTCGTCTCGGTGGTGGCGTTCGGCTGGGCGCTCGTTTACCTGTTCCGCCTCGCGCGCGACATGACGGATTCCGATGACGCGGCGACCGCTGCCGTGGCACTGACGGCCGCCTATCCGTTCGCGTTCTTCTATGGCGCCGTCTACACGGAGGGGCTGTTCCTGCTCTGCGCGACGGCCGCCTGCTGGCATTTCCGCCAGCGACGCTGGGTCGTGGCCGCCCTGGCCGGTCTCATCGCCGGCCTGTCGCGCCCGAACGGTTGTCTGCTGAGCGTGCCGCTCGGATTGATGGCGCTCGACGCGTGGCGCCGCGACGACTATCGCTGGCAGACGCTGGCGGCCGCGCTGCCAACCGCGGCGTGCGCGGGGGTCGGGATGCTGGCGTTCACTGCCTATCTGCACACGCACACGGGGGAGTGGTTCCTCTGGATGCGGGCGCACGGCGCGTGGGGACGCGAGTTCAGCGGCGTGCACGTGCTCGCGCTGCAGCGCTGGCGCGATCTGCAGGGATTGGGACTGTACGGCTACTCGGTGGCGCACGCGATCGAATTGCTGAACATGGCCGCCACGTTCCTGGTGCTCGGCGTCAGCTGGCCGATCGGCAGGCGCTTGGGCTGGGCCTGGAGCGCGTTCCTGCTCGTCACGGTGCTGCCGCCGCTCTTCATGGGCGGCTTCCTCTCGATGGGTCGCGTGACGTCGACGATGTTCCCGGTGTTCATCTATCTGGGTTGGCGGTTGCGTGGCGCGCTGCTGCAGCACGTGTTGCTCACCAGCTTCGGACTCCAGGTCGCCCTCGCGATCATGCACTTCACATGGCGGCAGGTATTCTGAGCGTCATGACGCCATCCGAACCGCGGGCCGCCGCGTCAAACTGACATGTCCGGCATCCGCCTGCCCGTCGGTCGCGCACGCCGAACCGGACGCGCGCGTGTGCATATAATGCCGGGACAGGCGCAGATGACGCGGCCAGGCGCCACGGGCGCACGCTCCCTCCGTGGGATGTGGCCCCTCGGCCGCATCGGACTCACGCTCGTCGGCGTCTGCCTGCTCGATGGCGGCACATCGGCACAGTCGCCCGTCTTCACCGTCCCACGCATCATTCCGCAGACGAGCGTCGTGCAGCCCACGGCTCCGCCGGAGCCGCCCGTCGAGGTCGTGCCGGCGTGGCAGGCGCCGCTCGTGGCGGGCCGGTTCGACGAGGCGTTGTCGCTTGCCGCCGACGAGCCATGGGCACGAGCGTACGTGACCGGGCGTGCGGCCGAACGTCGCGGTGCGTATGACGAGGCCGAGCGCGCCTATCGCGAAGCCGTTGGGGCACAGCCGCAGGGCGAAGCCGCGCTGGCGTTGGCCGACTTGCTCACGTATCTCGGGCGCCGCGACGAGGCCATGCCGTTGTGGCAGGGGTTGTTGCGTGCCGCGCAGCAGCAGCGGACCGGCGCGGCCGTCAGTCGGGCCGCGCGTGCCGCGCGCGCGCTGGATCAGGTGCGGCTCGCGAATTCCTACTTCCAGACGGCGGCGAATCTCTCGCCCGACGATCCGGTCATCCACACGCGCTGGGCGGATCTGTTCCTCGAGAAGTTCAACGAGGCGGAAGCGCGATCGTCGTACGAGGCGGCGCTCGCCGCCGATCCGCGATACGTGCCGGCGCTGCTCGGCCTGGCGCGCTCGCTGGCCGACAGCAACCCGTCGGCGGCCGAAGCCGCGGCACGCAAGATCCTGGAGATCGATCAGGACCATCCCGAGGCCTGGACGCTGCTGGCGTCTGAGGCGATGGACGCCTCGAAGCGCGACGAGGCGCAGGTCGCGCTCGCGAAAGTACTCGCGGTCAACCCGCGGCACGTCGAGGCGCTCGCGTTGTCGGCCGCGCTGGCGCAGATCGAAGACAGGAGCGCGGACGTCGCCACGTTCTCGGCGCGCGCGCTGGCCGTCAACTCCCGTAACGGCGACGTCGCCCGCGTCATCGGTGAGCGCGTGGCGCGGAGGTATCGCTTCGACGAGGCCGTGCGCTTCCTGCGCGAGGCCGTCACGCTCGATCCGCTGAACAGCCGCGCGCAGGCGTCGCTCGGACTGCACCTGCTGCGCACCGGCGAGGAGGCCGACGCGCGCAGGGCACTCGACGCGGCGTTCGCGCGCGACCCGTTCGATGCCGTCACGTACAACCTGCTCAGCCTTCTCGATGCGCTCGACACGTTCGCGACAATCGAGGGGCGGAACATGATCGTCCGCCTGGACGAGCAGGACTCTGCCGTCCTGCGGCCGTATCTCGTGCCACTGGCCGAGCAGGCGCTCGCCGATCTCTCGGCGCGGTACGCGTTCACGCCGAAGGGGCCCATCCTCATCGAGGTCTTTCCCAAACACGACGACTTCGCGGTGCGCACGATGGGGCTGCCGGGGATGGTCGGCGCGCTCGGCGCGTGCTTCGGTCGCGTCGTGACGATGGATTCACCACGCGCGCGTCCGTCCGGCACGTTCAACTGGGCGGCGACGCTGTGGCACGAGTTGGCGCACGTGATCACGCTGCAGATGTCTGGCAACAGGCTGCCGCGCTGGCTCAGCGAAGGGATCTCCGTCTTCGAGGAGACGCGTGCGAACGCCGGATGGGGTCGCGAGTCGGAACTTCTCATCGCACGCGCACACGCCACCAAGGGGTTGCTGCCGCTGGCCGACCTGAACAGCGGCTTTGCCAAGGTCGAGACCATCAGCCTCGCCTACCAGCAGGCCGCCACACTGGTGGCCTATCTCGTGGAGACGTACGGCGACGCGGCGCTGCAGGCGCTCGTCAGGAGCTACGCCGAAGGGATAGACGACGCGGAGGCGCTGAAGCGGGCGTACGGACTGACGTGGACTGCGCTCCAGCCGGCGTTCGACACATACGTGCAGGAGAAGTACGGCGGCGTGGCGCCGGCACTTGCCGCAATCGAGGCGACACCGCCAGGTCGTACCGCGCGTGCGGAGGACTGGCGCGCGTTCGCAGACGAGCACGCCGGCAATTTCGGGGTGCAGATGGCGGCCGCCACGCCGTTGCTGCGTCTCGGTGACATGGACGGTGCGCGGCGGGTACTCGAGCGCGCGGCCACGCTCGTGCCGTTCGCCACGGGTGATGCCAGTCCCTGGCGTCTGCTCGCGACGGTGGCTGCAAGACAGAATCGTCCCGACCAGGCCCGCCGCTTCATGGAGCAGGTGCTCGATAGCGATCACACGGCCGCGCAGACGATGCGACAGCTCGTGGCGCAGGCGCGCGCGCCGGAAGACGCGGCGCTGCGGCGGCGTGCCGCGGAGCGCCTCATCGAGATCGATCCGTTCGACGCGTCTGCGCATACGGCACTCGGCGACCTCGCGCTCGCACGCGGCGACCTCCCTGCCGCGCTGCGCGAGCTCCAGGCGGCCGTGGATGCCGGTCCGCCGAATCCCGCCGAGGCGCTCACGTCACTGGCCGAAGCCACCCTCCGCAGCGGAGCGCCGGATCGCGCCAAGGCGCACCTGATCAAGGCGCTGGAGAGTACGCCGCGTCACGAACGTGCCCAGGAACTGCTGCTGCGCATCATCGAGACGCCGTCGGGGGCGGAGCGCCCATGACGAGCGCCATGAAACGCACGTTCGGGCGTGTCGTGCCGTGGAGCGGCGTTGTTGCGCTCATCGTGCTGGCGTCTGGCATGTTGCCGCGTGTGTGGGCGCAGATTGGCAACGATGCGGACCCGCGATTCGCCGGGCTGCGCTGGCAGTTCACGCGCATCAGGTACGACGCGCACAACGCCCAGTCGTTCCGCGCGCGCTACTGGAGCGACTCGTGGGCCATCGACGGCCCCGCCGCCGAGCAGAACCTCTCGCGCCGCGTGAAGTCGGTGACGGCGATCGACGTGGGCGAGCCGACGGTGCTGCGCATCGAAGATCCGGAGTTGATGAACCACCCGTGGATCTACTTTGTCGAGCCCGGCACGCTGCGGCTCAAGGAGACCGAAGTCCCCATCCTGCGCGAGTTCCTGCTGCGCGGCGGGACGGCGGTGATGGACGACTTCCACGGCGACGCCGAGATGGCCAACGTCGTCGCCGAGCTGAAACGCGTGTTCCCTGAACGCGATCTGATCACGTTGCCCGCGTCGCACCCCGTGTTCTCGTGTTTCTACCAGATCGACGGATACCCGCAGATCCCAGGCCTCGGGTCGTTCATGCAGGGACGCACGTGGGAGAAGGGCGGCATCACGCCCGAACTCCGGGCCGTCGAGGACGACAATGGCCGCGCGATGGTGCTCCTCAACTGGAACACCGACATGGGCGACGGCTGGGAATGGTCCAACGCGGAGCAGTACCCCGGGTACATACAACACACGGCCCAGGCGTACCGGATGATGATCAACGAGATCATCTACACGTTGACGCATTGACGGGAGTGGTCGGGGCTCAGGGGAAGAGCAAAGGGCGAAGGCCCAGGAGCAGGTCAAAGAGAAGGGTGTTTCGTGAACGAGATTGCGCAGCAGACGCCACAGCCGCTCGGGGCCGACGAGGCACGGGCGCTCGTGGCCCGCGTGGCCGAGAGTCGTACCCGCGTGCTCCACGAACTGCGCAAGGTCGTGGTCGGGCAGGAGGCGTCGGTCGACCTCGTGCTCGCGGCGTTGTTTGCCGGCGGGCACTGTCTGCTCACGGGCGTGCCCGGGCTTGCCAAGACGCTGCTCGTGCGCACGCTCGCGCAGATCCTCGATCTCGGCTTCAGGCGCATCCAGTTCACGCCCGACCTCATGCCGTCGGACATCACGGGCACCGAGGTCCTCGACGAAACCGACGGCATCCGCGCGCTGCGCTTCGTGCCGGGTCCCGTCTTCACGCAACTCCTGCTCGCCGACGAAATCAATCGCACGCCACCCAAGACCCAGGCGGCGCTGCTCGAAGCCATGCAGGAGGGGCGCGTCACGGCCGCCGGCCGGAGCTACGCGCTCGATCCGCCGTTCTTCGTGCTCGCCACGCAGAACCCGATCGAACTCGAAGGCACCTACCCCCTGCCCGAAGCGCAACTCGATCGCTTCCTCTTCAATATCGTCATGACGTATCTGCCCGAAGACGATGAGGTGAAGGTGGTGACGCAGACCACGGGTGTGGCGCACCAGACGCCGCAGCGCGTGCTCTCGCGCGACGACATCCTGCAGATCCAGCAGCTCGTGCGACACGTGGTCGTGGCGGAGGACGTGGCGCGTTACGCGGTGCGGTGGTCGGCCGCCACGCGTCCCACCGAGCCCGGCGTGCCAGACTTCGTGAAGAAGTACGTGAAATGGGGCGCCGGCCTTCGCGCCTCGCAGGCGCTCGTGCTCGGCGCCAAGGCGCGCGCGCTCACGCTCGGCCGCGCGTTCATCACGCCCGACGACATCCGCACGCTGGCGGCACCCGTCTTCCGCCATCGCGTCCTCATCAACTTCCAGGCCGAGTCCGAAGGGCTGACCACCGACGCCATCGTCGCGCGGCTGCTCGAACGCGTCTCGCCACCGACGAGCGGGCTCGCCTGACGTGGCCGCGACCGTGCCAGGCCCGTCGCGCTTCCTGTCGCCGGAGGTCGTGGCAGGACTGGGCACGCTCGAGTTGAAGGCACGGACCATCGTCGAGGGCCTGCTGCTCGGCCTGCACCGCAGCCCGTTCCGCGGATCGAGCGTGGAGTTCGCCGAGTACCGGCAGTACATCCCCGGCGACGACCCAGCGACCGTCGACTGGAAGGTGTTCGCGCGCAGCGACAGGCATTACGTCAAGAAGTTCGAACACGACACGAACGTCGAGGTCCAGTTGCTGCTGGACGTCAGCGCGTCGATGGCGTACCGCAGCGGCACCGGCATGACCAAGCTGGCGTACGCGCAATGCCTCAGTGCCGCGCTCGCGTACCTGCTCACAGGACAGCGCGACGCGGTCGGCCTGGGGTTGTACGACGATCGACTGCGGGATTACGTCCCGTCGGCCGTGAAAGCCGGGCAGCTCACGCGTCTGCTCATTGCGCTCGATCACGCGTCTCCTGGCGCGGCGTCCGACACGGCAGCCGCCGTCCAACAGATCGGCCAGCGGCTGCGTCGCCGCGGCCTCGTCGTGGTGTGTTCGGATCTGCTCGACGACCAGGCGCGCGTACTCGAGAGCCTGCGACTGCTGCGCGCCCGCGGGATGGAAGTCGTCGTCTTTCACGTGCTGGACGATGCGGAGCTCGACTTTCCGTTCGAGGGCGCGGGGATGTTCCGCGACGTGGAGACAGGTGAGCAGGTACTGACGCATGGCGCGTCGACGCGGCAGGCCTACCTCGACGCCGTGTCGGCCTGGCGTGAGACGTACATCGTGGAGTTGCGCGCGGCGGGCGTGGACTACCAGCTCGCGCGTACCAGCGCGCCGCTCGACGTGACGCTCCTCGGCTGGCTTGGCGCGCGCGGGAGGACGCTGTAACCGTGGGCCTGCTCGCGCCGATCTTCCTCGTGGGGCTCGCGGCCATCGCCGTGCCCGTCGTGCTGCACCTCTTCAGGCGCGAAGTCGCGCCGCAGGTGCCGTTCACGGCCGTGCGCTTCCTGCAGAAGCGCACCATCGAGCAGCAGGAACGCCGGCGCATCCAGGATCCGTGGCTGCTGCTGTTGCGCGCCGCGGCGCTCGCGCTGCTGGCACTCGCGTTCGCGCGTCCGTTCCTGCGCGCGCAGACGCCTGCCCCGCCTCCTGTCGTCATCGCGGTCGACGTGTCGTACAGCATGGACGCGCCGGGCCGGATGGCCGCGGCACGTGCGGCGGCCATGCAGGCCCTCGATCGCATCGACGCCGACACGCCTGTGGCGCTCGTCACGTTTGCCGATCGCGCAACGGTGGTGACCGAGCCGACGACCGATCATGGCGCCGTGCGCGTGCAGATTGCCGCCACCGACGCCACGGCTGGCGCCACACGCTATGCCGGCGCGCTCGAAGCCGCGCGCGGCCTGATGGACGGCAGGCCGGGACGCGTGGTCGTGGTCACCGACATGCAGGCCCGCGGCTGGCTGCGCGGCACGACCAGTCTTCCTGACACCGTTGGTCTCGAGGTGATCGGCGTCGGCGCACGCGTGGACAACGTGCTCGTGCGCGAGGTGACTGTCGCGCGCGACCGGGCGCGCGTGGTGGTGAGCAACGCGGGGCAGTCGCCCGCCACGGTGCCCGTCTCGTTCGGACGCCCTGACGACGGCTCGACAACGCGTGCGGCGACGCAGTCGGTGACGCTGGATGGCGGTGTGAGTCGTGAGCTCGCCTTCGAGGGGCCGTTCGCGCCGGGGCCGTACGTCGCGCGCGTGGCACATGACGAGGGCTTCGCGGCCGACAACCAACGATACGCCGTCCTGCAGGACAGCGGCGCGACGTCGATCCGCATCCTGATCGGCGACGACGTGGAGCGTGCCCGCGCGCTGTTCGTCGAACGTGCGTTCACGGCACTCCATGCGACGCCGGATACGACATACGCCGTGCGCGTGATGGCGGGCGCGCCTGCACTGGCGCCGGAGGCCCTGCGTGACGCCGACCTCGTGTTCTGGCTGTCTGCGACGGGCATCGACAGGCGCGTCGTCGGATCGCTCGAAGCGTTGGTCCGTGATGGCGGCAGGCTCGTCGTGGCGTGCGGGCCCGGTCTCGATCCGCGCGTGGCCGATGTGGTCACGCGTCCGTTCGGGATCACGCTTGCCGGCGACGTGACGACGAGGACGATGCCACCCGGTGTGTCGGTGCAGGACCCGAGACATCCGTTGTTCGCGGCGTTGGGCGAGGCGCGTGCCGAGCTCGCGCGCACCACCGTGTCGGCAGCCTGCGACATGCGGACGCAGGGCGCGGCCGTGCCACTCAGCCGCTTCAGCGACGGCAGCATCGCGATGGCGGACGTGAGAGTCGGCGCCGGCCACCTGATCGTGTTTGCGAGCGACCTCGGACGGCAGTGGAACAACCTGCCCGTGCAGGCAGCGTTCGTGCCGCTCATCGGCGAACTGTCGCGATACATGCTCGGCGAGGGTGCCGGCACGCAGATGACAGTGGCGGCTGTCGCCGATCCGCGCCACCAGCGACCGGGCGTGTGGCCGGCCGGGCCGCGTGGGCAGGACGCCGCCGTCAACGTGGACGTATCCGAATCCGATCAGGCGGTCATCACGGCGGAAGAGTTCGAGCAGACATTGGCGCGAACAGCTGCCGACGAGGTGCGCGTGGCGCGCATCGAGGCCGTGCGGCTGGAACAGGAGCAGCGGTGGTGGCGGTATGGCCTGCTGCTGCTCGTGCTGGCGCTCGTGGCCGAGAGCGTACTCGCGCGTCGCCCGCGATCCGCAGTGGAGGTGCCCTCGTGACTCCCGTCCTCGATCCGGTCCGCCATTCGCTCGACGGCCTGTCGCGCGCCTGGTGGCGCGTGCGCTGGACGCGCGTCATGGCACGTACGGTGGGGCTGGTTGCCGGTCTGCTGCTCGCGTGGGCGCTCGTGGATCGCTGGCGGCCGCTCGGCCGGTGGCCGCTCCTGGTATCGGGGGCGGCTGTCGCGCTCACCGTCGGCGCGGCGACGTGGTGGCTGGGCAGGCGAGCCGCGGCGCATCCGTCGATCGAGCGCATGGCGCGCCTTGTCGAAGAGCAGTGTCCCGAACTCGACGCCACGCTGCGAAGCGCGCTGGACCCGGCCGTCGAGCGCAGTCCGCTCGGCACCATCGTGCAGGCTGATGCGGCAGAGGCCCTCGCGCGTCTCGACGACTCGCGCATCGTCGATCCCGACGACAGGCGTCAGGCATGGCTCTGGGCCGGTGTCGCGCTGGCGGCCGTGCTCGTGGCCGGAGGACTCGCGACGCCCACCGCCGTCCGCGCCGCACGCACGGCGCGCTTCGTTGTCGCGCCGCCGGCACTCACGTTGCGCGTGACGCCTGGCGACAAGCGCGTGGTGAAGGGAACGCCGCTGGCGATCACCGCCGCCATCGAAGGTGCGCCCGCAGGGATCGACGTTGCCGTGCCGCGACTCGTCGTGGAAGACGCCGAAGCCAACGGTGCGGGCGCGTTCGTGCGGCAGGCCGATGGTACGTATGCCGTGCAACTGCCGTCCGTCGACCGCAGCTTCTCGTATCGCGTGACGTCGGGGGGCTTGCGGTCGTCGACGTATCGTGTCGATGCGCTGGACAGGCCGGCGATCGAAGGCATCGATCTCGCGTACGTCTATCCGTCGTTCTCGGGTCTGAAGCCGCGCGTCGAGACCGACACCGGCGACGTCTACGCACCGGCGGGCAGCACCGTCACGGTGACGGTGCGCGCGTCGAAACCGCTCGCGTCCGCCGAGCTGCGCGCGACCGATGAGGAGGGCGCGCGCGTGCTGCCGCTGACCGTCGACGCACGTCAGGGCCAGGTGTCGTTCACCGTCGCGCGCGACGGCGCGTATCGTGTCGCGCTGACAGACACCGACGATGTGCGCAACGGCGAAGACACGGAGTACTTCGTGCGCGTCATGGACGACCGCCCGCCGGACGTGCGCATCATCAGACCCGCGGGCGATCGCGGCGCGACGCGCCTCGAGGAAGTGACGCTCGAAGCGCGGGCGGAAGACGACTACGGCGTGCAGTCGCTCGATCTCGTCTACGCCGTGCGCGGCGGCGTCGAGAAGGTGGTGCGTCTCGGTGGCAACGGTGAATCGACGGCCGTGAGCGGGCGACACACGATCTATCTCGAGGATCTCGACGTGGAGCCCGGCGACTTCGTCAGCTACTACGCGCGCGCGAGAGACGTCGGGCGAGGCAAGCGATCGACGGAGGCGCGCAGCGACATCTTCTTCCTCGAGATCAAGCCGACGGCGCAGGAGTTCACCGCGGCGCAGAGCAGTGCGATGGCCGGCGGTGGTGGCGCCGGCGGGATGGACGATCTCGTCGCCGCGCAGAAGGACGTCGTCGCGGCGACGTGGAAGCTCGAACGTCGTTCGTCGGGCGGGCGCTCCGCGGCGGACATCAGGGCGGTGGCGCGCGCACAGGCCGAGGTACGCGACAGGGTCGTGCAGCAGGCGGCGGCAACGGGTATCCCCACACCGCAATCGCCTCGTCGTCGTCGCGGCATCGAGCCGGAGGCGGCAGACGCGGCGCCGGTGCCCCTGCAGGCCGCGAGCGCGGCGATGACGCGCGCGGTGACGCAGCTCGAGAAGCTCGATACGCGCAGTGCGATCGCGCACGAGATGGACGCGCTCAACGAATTGCTGAAGGCGGAAGCGGAGATCCGGCGGCGGCAGCTTGCGCGCCAGCAGGGAGGCCAGGGTGGCGGCGGAGGCCGCTCCGGGAACGACGACCTCTCGGCGTTGTTCGATCAGGAACTGATGCGGCAGCAGTCCAACTACGCGCAGCAGAGCAGCGTGGAGTCGCGGCAGGAGGCGACCAGGGGCGAGTCGGCGCTCGACAAGATTCGCGACCTGGCGCGGCGGCAGGACGACCTGGCGCGTGAACAGCAGCGGCTTGCGCGCGAGCGCTCGCAGCTGACGGCGGAGGAAGCCAGACGCCGCCTCGAGCGACTGACGCGTGAGCAGCAGCGGCTGCAGCAGGAGGCGCAGCAGCTCGCACAGCAGTTGCAGAACGGCCAGCAGGCGTCGCAGCAATCGTCATCGCCTTCGTCCGAAGACGGGCAGCAGCAGTCGGGGCAGCAATCAGGTCAGCAGTCCGCGCAGCAGGCGGGTTCGTCGCAGGGCCAGCAGGCGTCGCGCGGTGGGCAGCCGGGCGGAGCGTCCGCGGCATCGCGGGATCGCATGCGTGAGGCGGCCGAGCAGATGCGCGAGGCCGCGTCGCAGTTGCAGCAGGAGTCTCCCGAGGAAGCCGCCGCGCGTGGATCGCGATCCGCGCAGGCGTTGCGGGACGCGGAGCGTGCGCTGCAGGCCGGCACGCCGGGCGAGCGTCAGCGCGCCGCGGGCGATGTGCAGCTCGAAGCGCGCGAGCTTGCCGAGGCGCAGCGGCAGCTGGCGACGCAGGCAGGCTCTCTCGGAGAGGGACAGAGCGGCGCGGCGACCAACGAGCGTCGCCGGCAGCTGGCGGGCGAACAGGGACGGCTTGCCGATCGCGTGGCGTCGCTCGAACGCCAGGTGCGTGAACTGGCACGTGGCGCGGATCCGGTTCGCGATCCGCTCGGCCAGGCCGCACGCGAGTTGCAGCGCGGCAGGACCGCCGAACAGACGCAGGATGCCGCGCGTCAGTTGCGCGAAGGCGGCACACCGCGCGGGACCGACATCGCGCGGCAGCAGCGCGATGCGGCGCGCGTGCTCGACCGTGTGTCGTCGCTGGCCGGGCAGGCGAGCGGACGCGCGTCAGACCAGACACGCGCGCTGTCGGAGCGTCTGGCCGACACACGCGATCTGCGCGATCGCCTGCGCGCGCTGGAGGAACGCATCGCGTCTCTCGCGGAGCAGGCTGAGCGTGAAGCCGGCGGCGGTGATGGCCGGGCTCGGAGCGCGGGCCCTGCCGGTGACGCATCGAAGGCCGACATATCGAAGGCCGGTGGTCGAAGCCCGACGCCGGGCGGCGACGACGGTTCGCCGACCGACGGCGATGGCCGGGCTCGGAGAGCCGGCCCTGCCGGTGAAGGCTCGCAGCCCGGCGGTCAGGGCGGTGGCGACACGCTGGAGCAGTTGAGGCAGGCGCAGCAGGAGTACGCGCGCGAACTGCAGGAGGCGTCGCGGATGGCGCAGGGCGCTGCAGGGACCGGGCAGAGTGGCGGTCAGGACCGCGCTGGGCGCATGGCGACGCCCGAAGGGCAGGCGCTCAGTCGGTCGGCGCCGGGCACCGAGGCCTTCAAGCAGGACTTCGCGCGATGGGACACGCTGCGCAAAGGGATCGGCAGCGCGCTGGACCGCTACGAAGCGTCGCTCGCACAGCGACTTGCCGAGCACGAGGCCGCCGAGCGCGTGCAGGCACCCCTGCGTGACAAGGTGCCCGACCGCTACACCGAGTCCGTCGTGCGGTACTACGAGTCGTTGAGCCGCCGGCCGGAGTCTCGCTGACATTGGGCATCCGGTTCGCGTACGCACCCCCCGTCTGGGCATGGGTACTCGGTGGCGTGGCGATCGTGCTGCTCGCGCTGGCGCTCTACTGGCACGCGCGTGGCCGGCTTCCCGCGCGGCGGTGGGCGCTGCTCGTCGCCCTTCGCGCGCTGACGCTCGCGATCGTGGCGCTCATCCTCCTGCGCCCGATCCGCATCGAGCCTGCACCGGCCGCCACGGGCCGCTCGGTGGCCATCGTCGTCGACGACTCGCGCAGCATGCAGTTGCCCGATTCGCAGGGCATCGAGACGCGCCTGCAGCGTGCGCGGCAACTCGTGGCGGGGCGATTGCGTCCGCTGCTCGCCGACGACTTCGATCTGCGCGTATTCGCCGCGACGGACACACTGCGGGAGGTGCCCTCGGAAGACGCGCTCACGGGCGACGGGCGCGGCTCTGACATGGGCGGAGCCGTATCGGCGATGGCCGAGCGCGCGGCGGCGGGTGAGTTCGTGGGCATGGTACTCGTGAGCGATGGTGCGGTGTCGACGCCGCTGCCTGCATCGCCGGGTACGCTGCCCGTGTTTGCGATTGGCGTCGGGACGTCGGGCAGCGCCGTGGACCGCGAGGTCCGCGACGTCACGGTGAGCGACGTCTCCGTCGTGGATTCACTCGCTGACGTGACGGCGGATCTCGTCTCGCACGGTCCACGCGAGACGGTGGACGTACGACTGCTCGAGAACGGCAGGCCGCTCGAAGTGCGGCCCGTGGCGTTGCCCGGCGCCAGTCAACCCGTACGTGAACGCTTTCGCGTGTCGCCGTCGCGCACGACCGCCACCGTCTACACGGTGGAGATCGCCGACGCACCGGGCGAGCTCTCGGCCGTCAACAATCGCGGCACGGTGTTCGTGCCCGCGCCTGGCGCGCCGCATCCCGTCCTCATCCTGGAGGGTGCGCCGGGCTTCGAGCACAGCTTCCTCACGCGAACGCTGAAGCACGACACCGGACTCGACGTCGACGTCATCGTCCGCAAGGGGCGCAATGACGCCGGAGCGCCGACGTACTACGTCCAGGGCGCCTCGTCGCGCACAGGTGCGCTCGTGGACGGCTTCCCGCGGACGCGTGAGGCGCTCTTTGCGTACGACGCCGTCGTGCTGGGCAACGTCGAGGCCGACGCCCTCACGCGCGATCAGCTCGCGATGCTCGTCGCCTTCGTCCAACAGCGTGGCGGAGGGCTTGCCGTCATCGGCGCGCGATCGTTCGGCGAGCGGGGCGTGATCGGCAGCGATCTCGGACGCGTACTGGCCGTCGACGCGCGCGGTGCTGGCGCGATCAACGCCGCGGCGGCCGCCAGCTCCCGTCAGGGCACGCGCATCACGTTGACGGCGGCAGGCCGGCAGCATCCCATGATGCAGCTTGCCGGTTCGCGGTCGAGCGAGACGCCGCGCCGCGACGAACCTGTCGATCCGGGTGCCGACGCGTCTCCGTGGTCCGCGTTGCCGTCGCTGGCCGCCGCCGCTGCAGTCGGGCCCCCTCGCGCGGGTGCGGAGATCCTCGCGATGGTTGCGGGTCCGGCCGGAGAGCCGCAGCCGCTCGTGGCCGTGCAGCGTGCCGGACGCGGCAGGACGATGGTGTTCACCGGTGAAGGCGCGTGGCGCTGGCGCATGGGCCTTGCGGCGAACAACCTCGCGTACGAAACGTTCTGGCGGCAGGCCATCCGCTGGGTGGCCGTGCAGGCACCGGCGCGCGTGGCCGTCGACGTCGCGCCGCCGCCGCTCGGCACCACGGTGCCCGTCACCGTCCGCGTCGTCACGCCGGCCTTCGAGCCGGTGAGTGATGCCAGTGTGCAGGTGCGCGTCGAGGAACCGGGAGGGGCGGGCCGCACATTGACGGCGACGCTCGACGCCTCGGAGCCCGGGTTGTACAAGACGAGTCTGCTCACGCTGTCATCAGGCGTCCATCGTCTCGATGTCGAGGCCATGCGCGCGGGTGTCTCCGTCGGGCGCTCGTCCGTGCAAACGCTGGCCGGCGGAGTGGATCCGGAGTTCATCGACCCGCGTCGCAACGATGCCGTGCTGCGACGGCTGGCCGAGTCGTCAGGAGGGGCTCTGCTCGGCACCGACGATCTCGACGGTCTGTCGGCACGTATCAGAGCGGCGGCCGCGTCGCCCACGGCCAGGCTCGCGGAACGCGACGTCTGGCACAATGGCTGGAGCTTCGTGTTCATCTGCGCGCTGCTCGGCATCGAGTGGACGCTGCGCCGGCGATGGGGGCTGCGATGACGGCATCGGCCATCACGACAGGGGTGTTGCTGGGGTTGTGCGTGATCGGCGGCACGGGCCGGGCAAGGTCCGCCCCGACGACGACCGGTACGTATGCGGAGCAGGCGCCCACGCCGGTCGAGACCGTGGCAGTGCCGCAGACACGCGTGCTCATCGTGTCCGGCGCGGCAGGCAGTGACGAGTATCGCGATCGCCAGAAGGCGTGGCGCGAGACGCTCGCAACGCAGCTGACCACGCGGCTCGGCGTGCCTGCGTCGCGTCTGATGGTGCTCGCGGAACGAGCAGGCGACGGCTATCAGGCAGCGACGGCGGTGAACCTGCGCCAGGCGATGGCGGCCATTCGCGCGTCGCAGACGGCCGGGGACCTGCTGCTCGTCGTGCTCTTCGGGCACGGTACGTTCGACGGTGTCGATGCGAAGTTCAACCTCGTGGGCCCCGATCTCACGGCGCACGAGTGGCGCGATCTCCTCGCAGGCCTTCCTGGTCGCCTGGTGTTCGTCCAGACGGCCAGCGCGAGTTTCCCCTTCCTCTCCACGATCGCCGGCCCCAACAGGATCGTCATCACGGCCACCGATTCCGCGCGTCAGAAGTACGACACCGTCTTTGCGGAACACTTCGTCGCGGCGTTCACGCCCGAGGCATCGGATGCCGACCTGGACACGGACGGCCGCATCTCGATCTGGGAAGCGTTCGCCTACGCATCGGACGCGACCAGGCGCTACTACCAGCAGCGCGGCCAGTTGTCGGTGGAGCGCGCGCTGCTCGACGACTCGGGAGACGGCATGGGCCGCGACCTCGTGAAGCAGGGCGACGATGGACTGCTCGCGAGCCGGGTGTTCCTCGACCCTGATCCGGCAACGGCGTCCGGTGATCCGAGCGTCACGCTCCTCATCGGCCGTCGCAACACGCTCGAAACGGAACTCGACGAATTACGCCGCAAGAAGGGGTTCATGCCGGAGGGCGACTACGACCGCGAACTGGAGCGCATCGTCATCGACATCGCCCGCGTCTCGCGCGACATCAGGCGGAGAGTGAAAAGCTGAAACGTTCAATGAGCGAGCCTGTCCCACCACTCGACGCGCATGCGTTCCGGGCGTCGCAGGAGGAGGACCAATGCGGCCCCGGTGGCGAACGCGCCGACGTGAGCCGGGAGCGCCAGGCCGCCGAGGTCCCATGAACGCAGCAGTGGCAATGCGCCGAGTCCTCCGAGCAGGTGCAGGGTGAACCACACGACGAGCAGGAACACCGCGGGCACCTCGACGAGCGTGAGGATCACGTACGTCAGCACGCGCGACTCGGGGAAGAGGACGAGATACGCGCCGAGCACGCCGGCAATCGCTCCCGTGGCGCCAATGGCCGGAACCGGCGAGCCGGGCTGGACGGCCGCGTGCAGCAGCGCAGCGGCGAGTCCGCACAGCACGTAGAACGCAAGGAAGCGCCAATGGCCGAGGCGGTCCTCGACGTTCTCACCGAAGATCCACAGGAACAGCAGGTCCACGAGCAGGTGCGTCGCCCCTGCGTGGACGAACAGCGCGGTCAAGGCCGACGTCAGCGTGAACCGCACCGGCACGATGCCCCACGCATCGGCGAACGCGTCCAACGCGGCGCCTGATGCGGGGGCGAGCAGGAACACGCACGCATTGGCCAGGAGGAGGCCGATGGTGACATAGGGCGTGGTCCTCGACGGGATCACGTCGCGGATGGGGATCACCAAGTCATTGTAGACTCGGAGGCCGCATGGTCTGCGCCAACTGTGGAACCGAAATCGCCGAGAAAGCGTTGATCTGCTATCGCTGCGGGCAGGCCACGTTCGTGGCCAGACGCGCGCCGGCGCAGCCGCCCGCCCGCGGCCGCCAGATGATCCTCGTCGTGACGATGGTCATCCTGATCCTGTCGGCCTTCTTCCTCGGCCAGGTGCAGACCAATACGGTGCCCGAGTGGGTGCGTTACACCGTCATGACGCTCGCGATCGTCGTGCTCGCGTACCGGATGCTGGTGCGCCGCCGGCGCGGCGGCGGGCTGCGCGGATGACGGCCCGCCGCCGGCGTGCCGTCGCGTACGGCCTCTGCCTGTTCAGTGCGTTCCTGGTGTGGAACGGCATCTTCGGCCTGATGGTGAGCCGGGGCGAGAAGCAGTACCTGCTCGATCAGGCACGGCACGAACTGGGGCTCGGCCCCGAGGCCCGGCTCCCGACGCGCATGCGCGACACGATCAGCAGCGGTGCCAACGAGGCCACGCGGTGGGCCGTCGTCGTGTTCGTTCTCGGCGCTGCGTCGGTGTGGCTCGCCACGCGACGCGACGAGCAGGAAGAAGATGAGATGTAGGGCCGACGCGTGCGCCGCCCCTACCTGCGCTGACGGCCGGGCTCGGAGAGCCGGCCCTACCAGCGCACTGTGCCGGGCGTGTGCCAGGGGTTGAAACCCCTGGCCTCCATCCGGTTGCCGGTTGCCGGATCCTTTACCGCTGGTCCATCGGGATGTAGTCGCGCGTGCGGTAGCCCGTGTAGATCTGGCGGGGGCGAGCGATCTTCTGGTCGGCGTCGCGGTGCAGTTCATCCCACTGCGCCACCCAGCCCGCCGTGCGCGGGATCGCGAACAGCACCGTGAACATCTCAGGTGAGAAGCCGAGTGCCTGGTAGATGAGACCCGAGTAGAAATCGACGTTCGGGTACAGCTTTCGCTTCACGAAGTACTCGTCTTCGAGGGCGATCTTCTCGAGCTCCAGCGCGAGGTCGAGCAGCGGGTTGGTGCCCGTGACTTCGAACACGTCGTACGCGGCCTTCTTGATGATGCGGGCCCGCGGGTCGTACGACTTGTACACGCGGTGGCCGAACCCCATGAGGCGCCCCTCACCCTTCTTCACCTTCGCGATGAAGTCGGGCACGTTCGCCTTGCTGCCGATCTGGCGCAACATCGTGAGCACGGCTTCATTGGCACCGCCGTGCAGCGGCCCGTAGAGCGCCGCCGCCGCGCCGGCCATCGCCGAATACGGGTCGACTTCCGAGCTGCCGATCGCCCGCATCGCGTTGGTGCCGCAGTTCTGTTCGTGATCGGCGTGCAGGATGAACAGGATGTCGAGCGCGCGCTCGAGGACGGGATTCACCTCGAACTTCGACTCGGTCATCCGGAACAGCATGTTCAGGAAGTTGCCGGCGAAGCTGAGGGAATTGTTCGGGTAGACGTAGAACAGCCCCTTGCTGTGGCGATACGCGTACGCGGCGATCGTCGGCGTCTTGGCGATGAGACGGCGGATGTTCGCCAGCCGCACCTCCGGGTCGCTCACGCTCTTGGCGTCGGGGTAGAACGTCGACAGCGCGCCCACGGTGGAGAGGAACACGCCCATCGGATGCGCGTCGTAGCGGAAGCCGCGCATCAGGTGCTTGATGTTCTCGTGCAGCAGCGTGTGCTTGACGATGCCGGCCTTCCACTCGGCGAGTTGGGCGCTCGTGGGGAGTTCGCCGAACATGAGGAGGTAGGCCACCTCCAGGTACGTGCTCTTCTCGGCGAGCTGCTCGATGGGATAGCCCCGGTATTCGAGCACACCCTTGTCACCGTCGATGTACGTGATGGCGCTGCGGCACGACGCCGTGTTGGTGAAGGCCGGGTCGTACGTCATCAACCCGAAGTCGTCTTCGGAGACCTTGATCGTGCGCAGGTCGATGGCCTTGATCGTGCCGTCGGTGATCGGCACCTCGTACTGCTGGCCAGTGCGGTTGTCGGTAATCGTCAGCGTGTCAGCCATCGCGCATCACAAGACAGAGAAGAGGAGGACGACCACGGTGGCTACTCGTTCGTGGCTTCGGGATCGTCGGGATCCGCATCGGCCGGCGAGCCTTCCGCCGGTCCCTCGACGCGATAGTCGCCGTCGAGCCAGCGCGACAGATCCAGCAGCGAACACCGTTCGCTGCAGAACGGCCGCCAGCGCGGATCCACGGGCTGGAGGCGACAGTATACACAGAGGGTCGGACCCGACACGGCTCCATCCTACAGCGCGCGGCCACGCCAGTCAGCGCAGGTTCAGGGCCCAGACGTTGCCGGCAAAGCTGGCGAATTCGTAGACCAGCCGATCGCCCTGCGGCGACCACTCGGGGTTGCGCACGTAGTGGTGCTCGTCGCCGTACGTCGTGAGGCGCTGCAGCGACGACCCATCCCGGCCGACCGACCACACGTCCCACCGGCCGTCCTGCGATCCGGCGAAGGCGATCCGCGTGCCATCCGGCGACCAGCTGCGCACCCACGCCTGATCCACGCCGCTCGACACCTGGGTGATGTCGCCGGTGGCGAGGTCCACCACGTGGACCTGCGCGTGGCCGTCGCGCCACACGCCCACCGCCAGCGCGCGCCCGTCGGGCGCCCACACGGGGAACGCGACGCCGTCGCCTGCCCGTGCCACGCGCGCGTCACGCCCGTCTGCGAGCGTGCGCACCCACACTTCCAGTTGTCCCTCCGACGATCGTGTGTAGGCGAGGCGCGTCCCGTCGGGGGACAGGCGCGGCCGGAGCAGGGGCGTCTCGCCATTGGCCAGATTGGCGACCAGCGTCATCTGTCCGTCCGTCGGGTCGACCGCCTGGAGCGTGCGCTGGCCCGCAGCCTCCACCACGACGTACACGCGCCGGCCGTCGCGATCCCAGTCGGGGTCGTGCGCCGCGATCGGTCCCTGTGTCAGCGCCCTGACCGACCCGCGCGCCAGATCCAGGAGCCACACGTGTGGGCGCCCGCCCGCGGCCTGGCGTTCGAAGGCAACCAACTGGCCGTCGGGGCTGAACGACGGACGCCTGGCGCGCCGCACGGCATCCTCGGCCACTCGCGTGGACGGCGCGGCCGGCACGCCAGTTTTTCGAAGCGACAGGCTGCGCAGCCCGCTCACCGTGGACATCGCGACATAGGCGATCTGCGTGCCCGAGGGATGGACGGCCACATGGCGCAGGTCGAGTTCGCTCGGCGGCAGGACGAGCTCTGGCGCTCCTTCAGCACGGCCTTCGGCCGTGAGCGGCAGTTTCCACAGGTCGAAGTGGTCGTCCAGGCGCACGTAGAGCACGGCCCGGCCATCGGGCGTGAGCGTGATGTCCAGCGCGCGCGTGCCGGCGTCGTGGATGAGCGTCAACCCGCCGCTCTCGACATCGAGCGCCCAGAGCGTCGTCCGGTCGAGGCGCTGGCTCACGAAGACGAGCCGCTGGCCGTCCGGAAACCACGCCGGCCGTGCGTGACTGCCTTCCGGGCGCCAGCCTTCGGTGAGGCGCCGGGGCGCACCCGACCCGTCGGCATCGGCCAGCCACAGGCTCGACGGTCCGAACGTCTCGAACGCCGCGCTGCTCGGTTCGGTGTACGGCGCGCTCTGGAAGGCGATGCGCGTGCCGTCGGGCGACCACGCCGGGCGGGATCCGAACGCGCTGATTTGTCGCGGCGTCCCGCCCGTGCGCGAGATGACCCAGATCCCGCCTCGTCCCGACGAGTGGTAGGCGATCGCGGTGCCGTCCGGCGACCAGGCGGGTTGCACGTTGTGCTGGCCGTCGTTGGTGAGCGCGGTCCGATCGCCGCCAGCCACGAGGTCGCGCAGGAAAATCTCGAAGCGTCCGCTTCTGTCGCTCGCGTACGCCAGTGTCCGTCCGTCGGGCGACCACGTGGGGAATGCGTCGAGTGCGGGCGACGAGGTCAGCTGCGTGCGATCCCGTGCCGGCGTCGAGACGAAGGTGACCGACGCGGTGCTCTGTGCGCGCCACGCCAGCGCGATGGCGGCCAGGGCGAGGACGGTCAGTGCCGCGGCCCAGAGCGGATGCGGGGAGGGCGCACCGGGGAAGGGCAACGACGGGGGCGGGGCCGCCGGCGGGGGAGTGGCTGCCGGGGGCGGCACCGTCACGCGCGGTGTCGCGGCCGGGACCACCGGAGCCGCGATCTTGATGACGGGCTCGATGAACCGATAGCCGCGCGTCGGGACCGTCTCGATGTATCGCGCGCCGCGCGCCGAGTCGCCGAGTGCACGCCTGAGCTGGGCCACCACGCGCGCCACGGCGTTGTCGGTGACGTAGATCCCGGACCAGACGCGCTCCAGCACCTCCTGACGGGTCACCAGCTCGCCACTGCGCGAGGTGAGGAGCACCAGCAGGTCAAAGGCTTTCGGCTCCAGCGATACGGGGAGTCCTTCGCGCAGGACGCGTCCGGCGCGCAGGTCTATCTTGATGTCATCGAACTGATAGTAAAGGACTTCCGGCTGCATCATCGAAACATCACGGCAATCCGATCACTTCCGTCATCACGTGAGACGGCATCGCCCTGCATAGTACCCGGGTCACTATGACCATGCCCACACCCCACTCCGCCGCTCCCCAGCCGGTGTCCGGTCCGGGTCTCTTCGGTGCCCCCCGTCAGGACATCCTCGCATCTCTCGTTGTCTTCCTGATCGCGATTCCGCTGTCGCTCGGCATCGCGCTGGCTTCCGGCGCCCCGATCATGGCCGGCCTCATCGCCGGCATTGTCGGCGGCATCATCACGGGGTTCATCGCGGGCGCCCCCCTCCAGGTGACTGGCCCGGCGGCCGGCCTGACCGCGATCGTGTTCGGGATGGTGGAGCAATTCGGCGACTGGCGCCTGGTGGCCTCTGCCGTCGTGCTTGGCGGCGTCATCCAGATCGCGCTCGGCGGCGCGCGGATCGCCCGCCTGTGCCTGGCGGTGTCGCCGGCCGTCGTGCACGGCATGCTGGCCGGCATCGGCGTCACGATCGCGCTGGCGCAGCTGCATGTCGTCCTCGGCGGCGCGCCCGAGAGCCAGGCCCTGAAGAACTTCCTGGCGCTGCCCGGCCAGTTGGTGGTACTCCATGCCCCCGCTGCGTTCCTCGGCCTGGCCACCATCGCATTGCTGCTGGCGTGGCGATGGGTGCCACGTCCCCTCTCGCTGGTGCCCGCGTCGCTGGTCGCCGTGATGACGGCGACCGGAGCGTCGGTGCTGCTCGGCCTCGACGTGGAGCGCATCAACCTGCAGGGCGGCTTCGCCAACGGCTTCCAGTTCGCCCTCTGGCCCGGCGCGCAGCATCTCACCGCCGTGCTGATCGGCGGCATCACGATCGCCGCCGTGGCGAGCGTCGAATCGCTGCTCTGTGCCGTTGCCACCGACAAACTGCACACCGGTCCACGCGCGAATCTCGATCGTGAGCTCGTGGGACAGGGGCTCGCCAACACGGTGTCGGGGCTGCTCGGAGGCCTGCCCGTGACGGGCGTCATCGTGCGTTCGTCGGCCAACATCAACGCCGGCGCCAGGACGCAGCTCTCGGCCATCCTGCACAGCGTCTGGATCCTGCTGTTCGTGCTGTTCCTCGGTTGGGGGATCGAGATGATCCCGCTCTGCGTGCTGGCCGGTCTCCTGGTGCACGTCGGCATCCGCCTCGTCGACGCGCATCACATCCGTCGACTGGTCACCTTCGGTGAAGCCTTCGTCTATGCGGTCACCGTCGCGGGCGTGGTCGTGCTCGGCCTGTTGCCGGGCATCGGACTCGGCCTGGCGCTGGCCGTCGTGCTGCTGCTGCGCCGTCTGTCGCAGACCAAGGTGCAGGTCGAAGGCGCCGAGGGGCGGTACCACGTGCGCATCGGCGGCTCGATGACGTTTGTGGGCATCCCGAGCCTCACCGCCGCGCTCGAGACCATTCCGCCGCGGGCACACGTGGACGTGGACCTGATGGTGGACTTCATGGACCACGCGGCCTTCGAAGCGCTGCACGACTGGCGCGTGGGCCACGAACGGATGGGCGGCAGGGTCGACATCGACGAACTGCACGAAGCCTGGTACGCCGACGCGGCCAAGGGCGCGCCGCACTACGCGAAGTCGCGTCTCGACAGCCTGCTCGGCGCGCTCCGGCGTCGCTCGCGGAAGGAGACGTCGCTGGTCGCCCCCGGCGACGGCAGCGAGCCGCTCATCCAGGGCGCCGCGGCCTTCAACGCCACCACGTCACGCGACGTGCGGCCGCTGCTGAGTCATCTGGCCGACGTGGGACAGACGCCGCAGGCGCTCTTCATCACGTGCGCCGACTCGCGGATCGTCCCGGCGGATCTCGTGAACGCCGACCCGGGCGACATCTTCGTGCTGCGCAACATCGGCAACCTCGTGCCGGAGTGGACCGAGCGTCCGGACGACTACTCGGTCGGCGCCGCCGTCGAATACGCGGTGGACGTGCTCAACATCCACAGCATCGTCGTGTGCGGCCATTCGGAGTGCGGTGCCATGAAGGCCCTGATCGGCGGGCACGAATCGCTCGGTGGCTCGCTCAGCCGATGGTTGTCCAACGGCATGTCGTCGATGTCGCGCCATGGCGTGGCGCCCGTGCATCCCAACGGCACCACGCCCCACAACGCCCTCGCGCGGACCAACGTCGTCGAGCAGATGGATCGGCTGCTGACGTATCCGTCGGTCCAGCGGGCGCTGGCGAACCGGTCGCTGCGTCTCTACGGCTGGTACTTCGACCTGAAGCGTGCGAAGGTCACGGTGTGGGACCAGGATCTCGGCCAGTTCGTGGACGCGGGCATCCAGTCTCCGGCACTGGAAGCAGCGTCACGCGCGTCCGCGTGACGCTGTCCTGGGTCAGACGACGGTGCCGGACGGCACCGTCGAGCCCTTCGGCACGATGATGATGCCCTCGCGGATGACGTAACCATTCCCTTCCGCGTCCTGCACGCCAGCCGAGTTGACCAGACGCGCGCCGTCGCCGACGCGCGCGTTCTTGTCCACGATCACCCGATCGAGCACCACGTCCCTGCCGATGCCGAGCGGCACCCCCGTGTCGTCGCTGTCGCGGCTGTAGTAGTCGGCGCCGAGGAGCACGGAATTCGTGATCCGGGCGCCGGCGCGCACCTGCGTGCGAATCCCCACCACGGCGCGATCGATGTCGCACGAGGCGAGCGAGCAGCCCTCGGCGATCACCGCGCGATTCACGCGACAGTCGTGCACGCGGGATCCGGCCAGGAAGCGCGGGTGCGTGAAGATCGGTGCCGTCTCGTCGTGGAACGTGAATGCCGGGATCGGATCGGTGAGCTTCAGGTTGGCTTCGAAGAACGAGCCGATGGTGCCGACGTCCTCCCAGTACCCGCGATACAGGTACGCACGCACGCGATGCGTGTCGATCACCGCGGGGATGATCTCCTTGCCGAAGTCGACGGCATCGGCGTAGCGCTCGAGCGAGTCGAGCAGCACCTGCTTGGAGAACACGTAGATACCCATCGACGCGATGAACGGCCGCTCTGGCGTGATCCAGGACGCGATGCGGCTGTCGATGGGGACGCTCTGGCCGATCGCGGAGAGTCTGTCGGCGTCGGGCTTCTCCTCGAAGCCCGAGATCTGCCCGTTGGCGTCGAAGCGGAAGATGCCCATCTGTGTGGACGTCTCCGGATCGCACGGCTGTGCGGCGATGGTGACGTCGGCGTCCTGCTCGATGTGATCGGCGATGAGCTCGCCGAGGTTCATGCGATAGAGGTGATCGCCGGCGAGGATGAGGATGTGGTCGGCCTGCATCGAGTGGAAGTGCCGCCACGCTTGTCGGACCGCGTCGGCCGTGCCCTGGAACCATGCCGTGCTGTCGGGCGTCTGCTCGGCGGCCAGGATGTCCACGAAGCCCTGCGAGAAGTGATCGAGCCGGTAGCTCTGGGCGAGGTGCCGGTTCAGGGAGGCCGAGTTGAATTGCGTCAGCACGAAAATGCGCCGCAGGTTCGCGTGCAGGCAGTTGCTGACGGGCACGTCGATGCGACGTTACTTGCCGCCGATCGGTACGGCCGGCTTGGAACGGGTCCACGTGAGCGGAAACAGCCGGTTACCGCGGCCACCGCCGAGGATGAGCGTCAGCACTGAGGGCATGGTGCGCACACCTTAACTCCGGCAACCGGCAACCGGCAACCGGCAATCGGCAGCAGGCAGGGCTGGCCCTCCGCCCTTCGACAAGCTCAGGGCGACCTGAGCGGAGTCGAAGGTCGGGCCCGACCTCACGACGGGTCAGCGGATGGCCCGAATTGTTTACGTGGAATTTACAGGGAGGGGCCTTGCGGCAGGGCTATGATGGCCCTGCCTGTGCGACGGTCCGCGTCCATGCGTCTGTCTCCCCAGCCACATCCCGATGCCCACGCCACGTGCGCCGGGACACCAGACCGTCCACAGCCCTAGGAGAGTTGCGTGGCCCGATTCAGCCTCATCCCCAAAGACGGTCGCTTCTTCGACGATTTCATCCAGCTGGCCCAGGAGATCCGCAAGGCCGCGGAGATCCTCGACGGCATGGTGGCCGAGGACGTGCCGCGATGGGACGCGGCAGACGAACTGAAGGCGCTCGAGCATCAATGCGACATCGTCGCGCACGACGCGTTGCACCGGTTGAACAAGACGTTCGTCACCCCGCTCGACCGCGAAGACATCCACACCCTGGTGCTGTATCTCGACAACGTGATGGACATGATGGACGCCGCCGGCGGCTGCATCAGGCTCTATCGCGTGCAGCACGTCAGGTACGGTGCCCGCGAGCTCACGAACGTCATCCTTCGCTCCGCCGAGCAGATACTGCTCGCCACGCAGAAGCTCGAAGGACGACAAGGCCTCGAGGAACACGTCGTCGAGATCAACCGCCTGGAGAACGAGGCGGATCAGATCCACCGTCAGGCCATCGGGCGGCTCTTCTCCGAAGAGCAGAATGCGATCGAGGTCCTGAAGTGGAAGGAGATCCTGGACCTGCTCGAGCGGGCCACCGACGAGTGCGAAGACGTCGCCAACGAGATCGAGGGTCTCGTGGTCAAGTACACCTGAGACCGGCCCGACTCCATGGATGCAGCCCTGCTGGTCGTCATCGCGCTGATCCTCCTGGCGCTGGCGTTCGACTACATCAACGGCTTCCACGACGCGGCCAATTCGATCGCCACCGTGGTGTCCACGCGCGTGCTCACGCCAGGACAGGCGGTGGTCTGGGCGGCGTTCTTCAATTTCGTTGCCGCATTCGCCTTCGGCACCGCGGTTGCCAAGACCGTCGGTTCGGGCATGGTGGAACTGCGCTACGTCACGTTCGCGGTGATCGGCGCCGGGCTCACGGGTGCGATCGTGTGGAACCTGATCACCTGGTTCTACGGCCTGCCCACCAGTTCGTCGCACGCGCTGTTTGGCGGCTACGCCGGGGCCGCGGTTGCCAAGGCCGGCCTGCCCGCGATCATCTGGTCCGGTTGGGCCAAGACGCTCATCTTCATCGTCGTCGCGCCGGTGGTGGGCCTGTGCGTCGGCCTGGCCACGATGACGGCCACGTTCTGGCTGTTCCGCCGGTCGGCACCCGCCCGCGTGGACATGCTGTTCCGCCGCCTCCAGTTGCTGTCTGCCGCGCTCTTCAGCCTGATGCACGGCGCCAACGACGCGCAGAAGACGATGGGCATCATCACGGGCGTGCTCGTGACGGCGGGCTACCTGCACACGTTCGAGGTGCCGTTCTGGGTGGTCATTGCCGCGCATCTGGCGATCGGCCTCGGCACGCTGTCCGGCGGCTGGCGCATCGTGAAGACGATGGGCAGCAAGATCACCAAGCTCGCGCCCGTGGGCGGCTTCGCCGCCGAGACGGGCGCCGCCGTCGCCATCCTCATCGCGACGGTCCTCGGCGTGGGCATCAGCACCACGCACACGATCACGGGGTCGATCGTCGGCGTCGGCGCGACGCGCCGTCTCTCCGCCGTGCGCTGGGGCATCGCCAGCCGCATCGTCTGGGCCTGGGTGATGACCATTCCCGCCGCCGCCCTCGTCGGCGCGTCGACGTTCTGGATCCTGCACCTGCTCGGCGCCGACTAGACGCCGCCCGGTTGCCCGTTGCCGGCCCGCCAGGCCCCGGTTGCCGGTTGCCCGTTGCCGGTTGCCGGCCGTGAGGCCCCCGATTCGTGATAAGACTCTGGCCGTGTCCAGCGACCGGCCCGCGGGGCAGGGCTCGAACACGGCGCTCGCGCTGGCGACCGTGTCGTTCACGGTGTCGTTTGCCGCGTGGGGCCTGGTCGGCGGCCTGGCCTCCATCTTCTCGAACCTCTATGCACTGACGGCATCGCAAACGGCGCTGCTCGTCGCCGTGCCGGTCCTGCTGGGATCGCTGGCCCGTCTGCCCATGGGCATGGTCACCGATCGCTGGGGTGGCCGATTCGTCTTCGCGGCGCTGCTCGTCTTCTCGTCGCTGGCCGCGCTCGTCGTACCGCTGACCGACAGCTACGCGACGTTGCTGGTCGCCGCGCTCCTCATCGGGATGGCGGGATCGTCGTTCTCCGTCGGCGCGGCGTTCGTGTCACGATGGACGCCACCCGGCCGGCAGGGAACCGCACTCGGCATCTACGGACTGGGCGCGCTGGGGCAGTCGCTGGCCGTCTTCGTCGGTCCCGTGGCGGCGACGCGCTGGGGCTGGCAGGCGGGGTTCTACGCGACGAGCGTCCTCCTGCTGGTGTGGGCGATGGTCTACGTTGCGCTCGCGCGCAATCCCGTCGGCGCCGCGCGGCCCGCCAGTGTGGGAGCGATGGTGACGGTGTTGCGCCGCTCTCCGATCGCGTGGCTGCTCGGCGCCTTCTACTTTCTGACGTTCGGCGGCTTTGTCGCCTTCTCGATCTACCTGCCGACGCTGCTGCGCGTGCAGTTCGGCATGACGCCTGCCGACGCCGGCTTGCGTGCGGCGGGCTTTGTCGTGCTGGCGACGCTGATGCGACCCGTGGGCGGCTGGCTGGCCGATCGCATCGGCGGGGCGCAGGTGTTGTCATGGGTGTTCGGCGGCGTGGCGGTGATGGCGCTCCTGCTGATCTCGTCGGCGATGGTGCCCTTCACGGTCGGCGCGCTCGGCTGCGCGGCGCTGCTCGGCGCCGGCAACGGTGCCGTCTTCAAGCTCGTGCCCGAACACTTTCCCAGGGATACGGGCACGGTCACCGGCCTGGTTGGTGCGCTCGGCGGCCTCGGCGGTTTCTTCCCACCGATCCTCCTTGGCGTCTTCCGCGATCAGGTGGGCGTGATGTGGCCGGGGTTCGTGCTGCTCTCGCTCACGGCGCTCACGCTGCGCATCGCCAACGCCCGGGTCTTCCGCCCCGCTGACGTCGCATGGGCGCGCGGACTGCCCGTCGCGGCGCGCCAGGCGCTGGAGCGTGTCAGGGCGGGTGCGTGGGCCACGCTCATGACGGCGGGGCTCGGGGCGATGATCGTGGTCGGCTCGCGGAACCTGCAACACTTCGACGCGGCACTCGTCGGTTACACGTTCGCCACGCTGTTTGCCACGTTCGGGATCACCTATCGCTACGCAATGTGGCTCAATCGGCCGCCGACCCGCATGTACTGGCGGCGCGGGTGGCAGGCGTTCTTCGAGCGTCGGTCGCTCGCCGGCAATGCCGTCGGACTCGTCGGGCGCACGGTGGTCGAGTTCGCGGCCAACGCCTACATCTTCCGGCGCGGCCGGCTGCGCGGGCTGGCGCACTGGCTGATCATGTGGGGCTGCGTGCTCGCGGCGGCGATCACGTTCCCGCTCGTCTGGGGCTGGGTCCACTTCGAGACCGTGCCCGGCAATGTGGACATGTATCGCACGTTCGTCTTCGGCGTGCCGGTCCAGGACTTCCCCGTGGAGTCGACGCTCGCGTTCGTGATCTTCCACGGGCTCGTGTGGTCGTCGTTCCTGGTCATCGGTGGCGTGATGCTGGCGTTCAGGCGGCGCATGATCGATCACGGTGCCGTGGCCGTGCAGCAGTTCGGCCAGGACATCCTGCCGCTTCTGTTGCTGTTCGCGATCAGCATCACGGGGCTGATGCTCACTGCCAGTTACACGTGGATGAGCGGGTACGCGTACGAGTTCCTCGCCATCCTCCACGCCGTAACGGTGATCGTCACGCTGCTGTGGCTGCCGTTCGGCAAACTGTTCCACGTCTTCCAGCGCCCCGCGCAGCTCGGGGTCGGCTTCTACAAGGACGCCGGCCGTCGCGGCGAGCAGGCGCAGTGCCGGCGATGCCGGCAGCCCTTCGCGTCGCTGGCCATGGTGCGCGATCTCGCCATCGTCGAACGCGAACTCGGGTTCCGTTACGAGATGCCCGACGGGTCGCATTATCAGGACGTCTGTCCGACGTGTCGCCGGGCGCTCTTCGGCCTGGCACAGGGTGCGCTGTGGCGCGAGTATCTCAACGACCGCGGGACGCGGGAAGGAGCGTAGGCCGTCATGGCGGAGATTCCTGTCGATCCTCTGCAGATCATCAGCGGCTTCGGCCCGCACGTGTCGTCGATGACCGGTGCCCGGTTGTCGACCAGTCTCGAGCCTGACCGGACCGTCAAGACGCATTGCTGCTTCTGCGGACAGCAATGCGGCATCCAGTTGAAGGTGCGCGACAACCAGGTGATCGGGTTCGAGCCGTGGGAGGAGTTCCCGTTCAATCGCGGAATGCTGTGCCCGAAAGGCGTCAAGCGCTACCTGCAGGGTTCGCATCCCGATCGCCTGACCACGGCGCTGCGCCGCGACCCCTCGTCGAGCACGGGTTTCAGTCCGATGCCGTACACGGAGGCCATCCAGCGCGTGGCGGCGGAGGTCGGCCGGATTCAGGCCGAGTACGGGCCCGGGGCCGTGGCTGTGCTCGGCGGCGCGAGTCTCACCACCGAGAAGACGTATCTGCTCGGCAAGTTCGCACGCGTGTGCCTGAAGACGCCGTTCATCGACTACAACGGCCGGCTGTGCATGGTGAGCGCCGGGGCCGCGAACAAGAAGGCCTTCGGCATCGATCGCGTCACGAGTCCGTGGGCCGACATGATCGGCACCGAGGTGATCTGGGTGGCCGGCTCGAACGTGGCCGAGTGCTCGCCGATCACCACGAACTACCTGTGGCAGGCGCGCGAGCAGGGTGCGCGCATCATCATCCAGGATCCGCGCATCACGCCGGTGGCACGCACGTGCGACCTCTACCTGCCCGTCAAGCCGGGGCGTGATGCGGCGCTCTTTGCCGGCGTGCTGCAGATCATGATCGAGCGCGACTGGCTCGATCACGAGTTCATCGCCGCGCACACGACAGGCTTCGACGATGTGGCGGCCTATTGTCGCGACTGGACGCTGGCGCGCACGGCCGATGTGACGGGCGTCCCGCAGCGCGCGCTGCTGCAGGCCGCCGAGTGGTGGGGCACCGCCACGAGCAGCTTCCTGCTCCACGCCCGCGGCATCGAGCATCACTCCAACGGCGTGCAGAACGCGCTCGGCGCGATCAACCTGGTGCTCGCATCCGGACGCATCGGCACGTCACAGAGCGGCTACGGCACCATCGTCGGGCAGGCCAACGGCCAGGGCGGGCGCGAGCACGGTCAGAAGTGCGATCAGCTTCCCGGCTGGCGCGACATCAGCAATCCGGATCATCGTCGCTACATCGCCGGTGTCTGGGGCATCGACGAGGCGGCCCTGCCAGGACCAGGTGTCGACGCCTATGAGTTGTTCCGGAAGATCGATCGCGGCGAGATCAAGGGACTGTTGTCGATCTGTTTCAACCCGAAAGTCTCGCTGCCCGACAACGCGTTCGTCACGCGATGCCTCGAGAAGCTCGAGTTCTACAGCGCGATCGACTTCTTCCTGAACGACACCGCCTGGCATGCCGACGTGGTCCTGCCCGGCAGTCTCCACGAGGAGGATGAAGGCACCGTCACGCAGGTCGAGGGGCGGATCATCAGGATCAACAAGGCTGTCGACTGCCCGGGTGACGCGCGTGAGGACTGGCGCATCATCCAGGACATCGCCGCCGCGCTCGGCCGGCCGCACGGCTTCACGTTCGCCGACCCGCGCGAGATCTTCGAGGAACTGCGCGTTGCCAGCCGGGGCGGGGTTGCCGACTATTCAGGCGTGACGTACGAGAAGATCGACAGGCAGTTCGGCGTGTTCTGGCCGTGCTACAGCGAGGACCCGCAGACCGGACAGCCGATCGATCACCCGGGGACGCCGCGCCTGTTCGAGCGCGGCAGCTACAACCCCGTGGCCAGGGGCGCCGGACCGTTCTATTTCCCCGACGGCCGCGCGCGCTTCAACGTCGCCGACTATCGTGAACCCGTCGACGATGCCGGCGGTGAATTCCCCATTCATCTGACGACAGGACGCGTGATCAGTCAGTTCCTGTCTGGCGCGCAAACGCGGCGGATCGGACCGCTGGTGCGCCAGTACCCCGAGCCGCGCATCGAGATGCACCCGCGACTGGCGACCAGACTCGGCATCGCCGATGGCGACTGGGCCACGGCAGAGACGCGCCGCGGTGCGATCACGCTGCGTGCGCAGGTCGTGACAACGATTCGTCCCGACACGATCTTCATCCCCTACCACTGGCCTGGCCGCAAGAGCGCCAATCAGCTCACCGTGGCCGCGCAGGATCCGATCAGCAAGATTCCTCAATACAAGGTGTGTGGCTGTCGGGTCAGGCGGGCCGACGGACCACCGGACTACGCCTCGACGCTGGAGCCGCAGCAGTAGCTGCACGGACGCCATGGCCAAGCCCGATCAGCTCGAATTCTTCGTCGATCCCAACCGCTGCATCGGCTGCCAGTCGTGCGTGCAGGCGTGCTCGGAATGCGACACGCACCGCGGCGAGTCGATGATTCACCTCGAGTACGTCAGTCGCGCCGAGAGCGTGCAGACGGTGCCCGTCGTCTGCATGCATTGCGAGCAGCCGACGTGCGCGGAGGTCTGTCCGGCCGACGCGATCAAGCGGACCGGCGACGGCGTGGTGCAGTCGGCGCGCAAGCCGCGCTGCATCGCGTGCGGCAACTGCGTCGTCGCGTGTCCGTTCGGCGTGCCGGAGGTCTACGAAGACCGGAAGATCATGATGAAGTGCGACATGTGCTACGACCGCACCAGCGTCGGCAAGAAGCCCATGTGCGCGACGGTGTGTCCGAGCCAGGCGCTGTTTTTCGGTACGCGCGAGCAGATCGCGCAGCTCCGCCCGCTCTCGGCTCCCGTCAACACGTTCCAGTTCGGCGACCAGACGATCACGACACGCGTGCGGGTCATGGTGCCGCGTGCCGTGGCGATCCGCGCGCCGCATGTCGACGTCGTGGCGGCGATGGACGATCGCACGCAGAGTCGCGCGGTCACGCTGAAGATGGCGAGTCCGGATGCGGTATCGGACGCCGCGCCGATCGATGTCGATCCGTTCGCAGAGGTCGAGGTCTGACATGGCGGATGTCGAGCGCAGGGCCTGTCCCGATCCGGCGACGCCGGCGTCGCCTCTGCAGGGCATGCCGCGACACGTCGATCCGTCGTCGTTCGGGCACGACCACATCAGCATCGCCCCTGACTTCACGCCGTCCGGGGCGCAGCCGGCGTGGCGTCAGGATTTCCCGATCGACTGGCCGCAGGACCTCTATGTGGAGCGCCGTGACTTCCTCAGGTTCATGGTGCTCACGAGCGCGGCCTTCACGACGGGCCAGTTGTGGATTGCCGTGCAGAACTGGTACCGCCGTCATCGCGGCCGGCCGCCGGTCCGGCGCGTGGCGTCGCTGGCCGAGGTACCGGTAGGCGGGAGTCTCGTCTTCCGGTATCCGGACGAACACGAACCGTGTCTGCTGGTACGGCTCTCGGTGGACGAGTTCGTGGCGTTCAACCAGAAGTGCACGCATCTGTCGTGCGCGGTGGTTCCGCGGCCGGCCGAGAACAGCCTCTTCTGTCCCTGTCACAACGGTCGCTTCGATCTGCGGACCGGCGTGCCCATCGCGGGCCCGCCCAAGCGGCCGCTCACGCGGATCGTGCTGGAGCGTCGCGGCTCGGACATCTACGCGGTCGGCGTCGAGGCGCGCACGACATGACGCGTCACAGGCCCGCGTTCAGCCGCGCCCAGCGCACGACGATCGTCCACGGGATGCTGGGGTTCGTGCTCATCGTGGTCATCCTGCAGCTCTGGCTGCTGACGGCGACGATGAACGCGTGGCTCGGTGGAGACGAATCGCTCGTGTGGCCCGGGCTGGCCGTCAGCGCGGGCGGGCTCGCGCTGAACGTGGGATTGCTGGCCTATCTCCGTCGCATCGAGCGCGCCAGCCGTTCCTGACGCGCGCCTGTCAACTGCTGACTGCTCGCGAAGGCGTCGCCGCCGGATTTCATCCGGCGGACGGGCACCACTGACTGCCGGACAAAGTCCGGCAGCCCGAGAGAGTCCGGCAGCGCGCGTAGAGGAGGACCGGCTCTCCGAGCCCGGCCCTTCGCGCCTGCCCGCTCACGCGCCGATGAACCGATAGCCGAGGCCCACGACGGTTTCGATCTGCTCGCCTGCCGTGCCGAGCTTGGCGCGGAGGCGGCCGACGTGGACGTCCACCGAGCGCGTTTCGATCGTGTGGTCGTAGCCCCACACGCGCTCGAGCAGGCGGTCGCGCGAGAGGACGCGGTTGCGGTGTTCGACCAGGCACTGGAGCAGCTCGAACTCGCGGCGCGTGAGTCGAATCGGCGAGCCGTCGACGTGGATGGCGACGGCATCGAAGTCGGCGGTCAGGTGCGCGTCGCGATAGACGTGTGCAGCGGGTCGCTCGTCGGCGACGGCGGACGGGCGACGCAGCACGGCGCGCACGCGCGCGGCGAGCTCGCGCAGGCTGAACGGCTTGGTGATGTAGTCGTCGGCGCCGAGATCGAGCCCCGCCACGCGGTCCACTTCCGTCGCGCGCGCCGTGAGCATGACGATGGGGACGTGACGTGATGCGGGGCGTGATTTCAGCACGCGGCACACGTCGAACCCGGACAGCACGGGCAGATTCAGGTCCAGGATGATCAGGTGCGGCGGCATCGCCGCCACCGCATCGAGCGCTGCCGCGCCGCTGGACACCGTCTCGACGCGCGTTCCCGGCTCCCGTTCCAGCGCATGTCTGACGAGATCCGCGATGTCGCGCTCGTCCTCGACGATCAGGATGCGAGTAGTCACGCCCACCCACGGTACGTCGCAGTCATGTCCCCCGCGTGTCGGGACGGTTAATTCCGTGTTTCCGCCATGCGCGGGCCGGGCAAGGCCATGTGCGGGCCGGGCGTTCCTGTTTATGATGGTCCGTGCCTACTCGCGCTGATGCCGCGCCCCACCTGCGGGCCAGGGAGAACCGGTTCCGGCTCGTCTTCCTGGTGATCCTCGTCTTCGGGATCACGGCGATCTTCATCGGGATGATCCGCTCGTTCCTGATGACGATCCTGCTGGCGGCGATCTTCGCCGGGCTGGGGTACCCGCTGTTCGCCGCGCTGACCGTACGGTTGCGGGGCAGGCGTGCGCTGGCGGCGCTGGCCACGCTCTTCATCGGCGTCCTGGCTGTGGTCGTGCCGCTCGGCGTCGTCGTGTGGCTGGTCACGCTGCAGGCGATTCGGCTCAGCGAGAACGTCCGACCGTGGATCGAGCAGATGGCCTCGCAGCCGACGTCGCTCGCACCGGTGGTCGAGCGCTTGCCGTTTGCCGAACACCTCGTGCCGTATCGCGACCAACTGCTGCAGAAGGCCGCCGAGCTCCTGAGCGGCCTCGGTGGCGCCACCGTCGCCGCGCTCTCGAGCACGACGCTCGGCGGGCTGCAGTTGGTCTTCAACGCGGCCATCATGGCCTACACGATCTTCTTCCTGCTGCTCGACGGACCGCGGATCCTGACGGCGCTGCGCCGTTTCCTTCCGCTCGGCGAGCACGAGCGCGATGTGCTGCTCGACAAGTTCGTGTCGGTCGCGCGTGCCACCCTGAAGGGCACGCTCGTCATCGGCGCGGTGCAGGGCACGCTCGGCGGCCTGGCGTTCTGGGTGGCGGGCATCGAACACGCGGCGTTCTGGGGCGCGGTCATGGTGGTGCTGTCGGTGATTCCTCTGCTCGGCGGCGCCATGGTGTGGGTGCCGGCCTGTATCATCCTGGCACTCAGGGGGCAGTGGGTGACGGCGTTGCTGCTGGCCGCTTTCTGCAGCCTCATCGTGGGTTCGGTCGACAACGTGCTGCGCCCTCGTCTCGTTGGACGCGACACGGAGATGCACGACCTGATGATCCTCTTCTCGACGCTCGGTGGCATCATTGCCTTCGGCGCGATCGGCTTCATCATCGGCCCCATCATCGCCGCCCTCTTCCAGACCGCGTGGGAGCTGTTCGGTGAAGCCTTCTCGGATCAGCTGCCCCCCTCGGAGGGAGTGGTGGACATTACCAATGCCGAGAATGCCGAAAGCGCCGGAAACGCCGGCCTGAGCTCCTGACGTCCTCTTTCCTTCGCCCTGACGTCCTGTTTTGTGCGGCTTCGCTGGAGTGTTCAATCGTGATGGGGCGCCTGTCGACCCGGAGTGGCTGTCGAGGATGGCCGCGACGCTCGGCCATCGTGGCCCTGACGGCAGCGGGTGCTGGACCGATGGCGGCATCGGTCTCGCGCATCGCCGGCTCAGCGTGATCGACGTCTCCGACGCCGGGCGTCAGCCCATGGCCTCCGAGGATGGCCGCATCATCGTCAGCTACAACGGCGAGATCTACAACTTCGAGGACGTCCGCCGGCTTCTCGTCGAGAAGGGCCACCGGTTCGCGTCGCGCACGGACACGGAAGTGATCGTGCACGCGTGGGAGGAGTGGGGCGTCGAGGCCGTGGCGCGCTTCAACGGGATGTTCGCGTTCGCGGTGTGGGACCGCGACGCGCGCACATTGTGGCTCGTGCGCGACAGGCTCGGCGTCAAACCGCTCTACTACGCGTCGATGGGCACTCGACTGGTCTTCGGATCGGAGATCAAGGCGTTGCTCGCCGTGCCGGGTGTGACGCCAACGCTCGATCCCGTGGCGCTCGACGCGTTCCTGGCGCTCAACTACGTCCCGGGACCGCGCACGATCTGGCGCGAGGTGGCGCAGCTGCCGCCTGGTCACGTGCTCACCGCGACGAGGGATCGGCTCGACGTGGATCCGTACTGGGACGTGCGGTTCGGGAAGGATCCACTGACCGATCGCGGTGCCGCGATCGGAGACATCCGCCGTCTGTGCGACGATGCCGTGCGCATGCGACTGGTGTCGGACGTCCCGCTCGGGGCGTTCCTGAGCGGCGGCCTCGATTCGTCGGCCATCGTGCACTTCATGCGGCCGCGGCACGCAGGCCCGCTGCACACGTTCAGCGTCAGGTTCGACGAACCGTCGTTCGACGAGGGGCCGTTCGCGGCTCTGGTGGCGCGGACCTACGACCTCACGCATCACGAGATCGTGTGTCGCGCAACTGATGTCCCGGCGTGTCTCGAGCGCATCGTCTGGCACGCCGACTCGCCGGTCGCCGACATCTCGATGGTGCCCATGTACAGGCTCGCGCAGGAGACGCGCCGCCATGTGACGGTGGTCCTCTCGGGCGATGGTGGCGACGAGGTGTTCGGCGGATACGCCGTCTATCACGCTGATCGCCTCGCGCGTGTCTGGCGTACGCTGCCACGCTGGTTTCGCGACAGGCTGGTGCGTCCCCTCGTGGAGGTGCTGCCGGCATCCAGCGGGAAGATGAGCCTCGACTACGCGTTGCGCCAGTTCGTGGCGGGTGCGGGGGAGTCGCCCGAACGCGCGCACTACACGTGGCGGACCATCTGCAACGACGGGGAGCGTGCCTCGCTGCTGAGGCCGGATGTCCACGCGGAGGCGGCGCGCGAGCAGGCACCGGACGCGCCGTTTCTCGCGGCGTACCGCGCGTCAGACGCCCCCGATCTGCTGGACCGCCTGTTCCACGTGGACGTCAAGACGTTCCTGGCCGACTCCATCCTGCCGAAGGTCGATCGGACGACCATGGCGTTCGGGCTCGAAGCGAGGACACCCTGGCTCGACTATCGGCTGGTGGAGCTCGGGGCGCGGATCCCGTGGCGCTGGAAGCTGCGCGGACGCGACACGAAGGTCATCTTCAAGGAGGCCATGCGCGGCCTCGTCCCCGATCCGATCGTGGCACGCACGAAAGCCGGCTTCCATGCGCCGCTGGCGGCGTGGTTCCGTGGTCCGCTCGAGCCGCTGGTGCGTGATGCCCTCTCGCCGGCGTCACTGGCCGTGTTGCCGGAACTGCAGCCGGCGCCCGTACAGGCGATGATGGAGGCGCATGTCGCCGGCAGGGCCAATCACGCCTTCAAACTCTGGGGACTCGTCACCCTCGTTCGCTGGGCGCATGCCTGGCGCCATTGATCGCATGCCCGAACCCGTCTCGATCATCGTCCCGGTTTACAACGAGGAAGGCGCGATCGCGGAGACGCTCGCCGCCATCGAGGACACGATGCACCACACTGGGCGCGCCTTCGAGGTCCTCGTCGTGGACGATGGGTCGGTCGACGGGACGGCAGACGTACTGACCGCCGTCGGTGCGCGCGTGGTGCGTCATCGCGCGAACCGCGGATACGGCGCGGCGCTGAAGACCGGGATTGCCGCCACCACGTATCCGCTCATCGCGATCCTCGATGCGGACGGGACCTATCCCGTCGCACGACTGCCGGCCCTGCTCACGCAGGCCGATGACGCGGACATGGTGGTCGGCGCGCGTACGGGCGGGAGCGTGCACGTGCCCGCGCTGCGGCGGCCCGTCAAGTGGATGCTGACGCGCGTGGCCAACGTGCTCAGCGGGCATCGCATCCCGGATCTGAACTCCGGGATGCGCGTGTTCCGGCGCGACGTGGCGCTGCGATTCTTCGAACTGTATCCGGACGGCTTCTCGTTCACGTCCACGATCACGCTGGCGTCGCACATCAACGGCTATCGCGTGGAGTACGTGCCCATCGACTACTACCGCCGCACGGGCGCCTCGTCGATCCGTCCCATCCGCGACACGATCAACTTCTTCCTCCTCATCGTGCGTCTCGTGGTGACGTTCCGTCCGCTGAACGTCTTCCTCCCGGCGGCCGCGCTCCTGCTCGTGCTGGGCGTGGTCAAGGCTGCCGTCGACTTCAGTCGCACGGGCGCCTTCGGCGTCGGCGCCGCGATCCTGATCCTCACCGCCATCCAGATCGCGCTGATGGGTCTGCTCGCCGATCTCGTGACGCGACGGACCAGTCTGTAGAATCCCGCGGCCCCTGAACCATACGGAGGCCAGGGCCTTCAGCCCCTGGCGCCGACGAACGGGTCAAAACCCGTTCGCTCCATCCGAAGAGCAGCTGGCAAGGCCGCCCTTGTCACCGCGGCAGCGTGACGGTGAAGACGGCTCCCGAACCGTCTGTCCGGTTGCCGGCGCTCACCTGGCCACCGTGGAGTTCGACCAGGTGCCTGACGATCGAGAGGCCGAGGCCGGTACCGCCCGACTCGCGTGAGCGGGCCTTGTCCACGCGGTAGAACCGTTCGAACACGCGCGAGAGCTCGGCGTCGGGGATCCCATGCCCCGTGTCGGCGACAGACAGGCGCACGCGGTTCCCGTCCGAGGAGGCGAGCAGATCGATTCGGCTGCCTTCGGGCGTGTACGCGCTCGCGTTCTCGACGAGGTTGCGGAGCACGTCGTGCAGCTTGGCGGGGTCCACGCGGATCGTCAGTGCCGGCGGCGTCACGTCGATGTGGACCGACTGGCCGCGCGCGGCGGTGATCGGCTGCAGGTCCGCCGTCACGGCCTGGAACAGCCCCTCGACCGAGACGTCGGCGAGTTCCAACGGTTCCTGGCCCGCGTCCAGGCGCGCGAGGCGCAGGAGGTCCTGGACCAGTCGCTCCATGCGCGCCGAATGCCGCGCGATGATGTCGAGGAACCGCACCGTCTCTGGCGACTGCGTCGGGCCGTCGAGCAGCGCCTCGACGTAGCCGCGGATCGCCGTGAGCGGCGTGCGGAGCTCGTGCGACACGTTGGCAACGAAGTCGCGACGGATGCGATCCGCGCGGCGGAGGTCGGTGATGTCGTGCAGCACGAGCACCACCGCGCGGCTGCCCGGCGCGATCGCGGGTGAGCAGCGCGCGATGAACGTCTGTGCGGCGTCGCGTCCGATCGCCAGCTCCAGCCCGCCCGGCCGTTCGCCGTGCAGCGCCTGGCTGATCTGCAGCGCGATGTCGGGGTGCCGGATCAGCTCGCCGTAGCGCCGGCCGATGGGAGAGGCGTCGAGGCGGAGCAGCTTCCGCGCGGCTTCGTTGGCCAGTTGGACCTGCTCGTGCTCGTCCACCACGATCACGCCTTCCACCATGCCGGAGAGCACGGCTTCGAGGCGCGCGCGATCGCGCGTCAGGTCGCCCAGTCGCGTTTCGAGCAGCGTGGCCGCGGTGTTGACGGCACGCGCGACGCGCCCGATCGCGTCTCCGCGCGTCTCGGGCAGCACGGCGCGAAGTTCGCCGCTCCCGAGCGCGCGGACCGCCGTGACGACGTCGCCGATTCTGTCGTCGACCACTGTCAGGGCGACCCATGCCGTGATCACGGCCGACACCGCTGCCGTCACGAGCCCGACCAGGCCGATGCGCAACAGGAACGCCGCAGACGTCTCCAGCGGCTCCTGCGTCACCCACGCCACGGCCACCGTGAACAGCGGCGTGAACAGCGCCGTCTGCAACGCCGTCAGGATGACGAAGGTGGGGATTCTCATGCCGAGTGCCGGTTCATTTCAGCTTGTACCCGAACTGCTTCACCGTTTCGATCGCGTCGATGAGCGGCGGCAGCTTCTCGCGGAGGCGGCGGACGTGGACGTCGACGGTCCGGGATCCGCCGGTGTACTGGTAGCCCCACACGTCGGTGAGCATCAGGTCACGCGAGAGTACGCGGCCGCGGTGTTCGAGGAAGTACCGCAGCAGCAGGAACTCCTTGGCTGTCAGGCGCACGTCATCGCCGGCGTGCGTCACGACGTGGCGATCGAGATCCATCCTGATGTCGTCGTACTCCAGCACGTGCTCGGGTGACGGGACAGGTGCGGCCGCCGCCGCTGCGACGCCCCGGTGCGACCGGCGCAGGAGGGCGCTCACGCGCGCCACCACTTCCTTGGCGCTGAACGGCTTGGTGATGTAGTCGTCGGCGCCGAGCTCGAGGCCCACGATGCGATCGCTCTCCTCGGCGCGTGCCGTCACCATGATCACGAGGATGTCGGCCGACTCCGGCGTTGCGCGCAGTTGCCGGCAGATCTCGAGGCCGTCCATGCCGGGCAGCATGCGATCGAGGATCACGAGTTCCGGCCGGCGATCCCTGATGCGTGCCAGCGCCGCCTGACCTTGCGACAGCACGTCGACGTCGTGCGACGCACGTTCGAGGTAGTAGCGCAGGAGCTCGGCGATGTCGGGGTCGTCCTCGACGACCAGGATGCGGCTCATGAGGGGAGTGGCTCCGGTCGTCCGTGGAGGTGGCCACGCAGCGTCTCGACTGTCGCGTCGTCGACGGCGCGTCGCAACTCGGCATCCGACGCGTAGCGGCGTCTTGCGATGCGTCGCCCGGACACCTGCCACGCGACGCTGACGCCGTCGAAGGGGTCCGGCGTGAGCGTCATGTCGTTGCCGTCCACGTGGCCACGATAGTGATCGAGTTCGAAGCGATCCTGCCAGCCATGACACAACGCCAGTGAGATGAGATCCGCTGCCCGGAGCGACGCGTAGTCGCGCAGGAAACCTGCGAAGGTACCCGCGTCATGCGAAGCGAACGTTGCCACACGGCTGTCACGTTCGTGTGACAGGGCCCTGAAGAAGTCGCGCCAGTCCGTGTCGCCGTCATAGCGCGCGTAGGCGGTGACCGCGTGGTGGGCGACGAGCGCCGCAACGTACGCATCGTCGCCGAGCGTCTCGACGGCGCGCGGCCACACGGCCTGCCGCCGCGCCACGGGCAGGTGGATGAAGTCCCACGGCGCGCCCGTCTCCGGGTTCACCATCGGCGCATCGTCTTCGAGCGCCCAGCCCGTATCGTGCTCGCGTGTGGCGATGAGCAGCCGCTCGCGTGTAGGGCGGTCGGGTACGCCGTCGGCGCGCCAGTGGGTGAGGATGTCGGCGGCAAGCGCGGCGTGGTCGGGTTGCCTGATGAGCAGCCAGCTGTCGCCGTCGGGTCTGACGATCACGCGAGCACAGTACAACACGTGGCGCGCGGACACGCGCCGGTCGTGTGCGTCACGCGATCGCGTTGCCTCGTTGGAAGCGATACGGGATCTGGCTCGTGTCGTCCGGCAGGCGGTAGTGATCGGGGTCCGCGTAGTCGTACCCTGCGCTCGGCAGGTTCAGCAGGAGAGTCGGATTGTGGCTCGTGGCCATGACGCCGTGCCACACGCCCGCGGGCACGATCACCAGTTCCGGCCGCGCGATCGACAGGTGCATCTCGTTCACGCGGCCCGCGGTGGACGAGTCGCGCCGCCCGTCGTACAGGGCCAGCGTGAGGCTGCCGCTGCTCACGAACAGTCGGTCGATGGTGCGCACGTGCGTGTGCCACGCGGAGACGGCGCCGGGCATCAGGAGCACCTGGAACACCTGCCCGACGGGGCCATCGCACCATTCGGCGCGGAACACTTCGGTGAGGACGCCCGCTCGCTTGGTCACGGGGCGGATCTGGACGATCTCCACGCCGTCGATCCTGTCGCGGCCAACGGGCTGCCAGTCGGCCGTCACGCTCTGTCGATCCTTGATCATGCCCTCGAGCGGAGTGATGAGCGTGGACGACTCGTGCACATGCATGAGGTTCCTTTTATCAGAGATCGGGCAGGCCTCGACGGCGTCGCAGCCAGTGCAGGAATCCGCCGCGGCCGGGGTGCCGCACCGCCAGCCAGACGGCGACCGGATGCAGTCCCAGCCTGGCGGCCTGGCGGAGGGCGGCGTTGCGCACGGCTCTCGCGACCTGCGCGCGCGGGCGAGCGCAGGCCGGCAGGCGCCCTCCCTGGGTCTGGGCATGCACGTAGGTCGTCAGCACCTCCTCGACCCAGTCGTCGCCGGCCACGACCCGTCGTCGCCACGCCTCGTGCTCGGTGGCGTCGACGGATCGATAGGATCCCACGCGTGCGCCTGACGGCAGGCCGAGTACCGACACGCGCCGAAGTTCGACGAGTCGCGCACCCGCTCGCGCGGCGCGCCAGAGCCACTCCTGCGATGGGGCGAGCCGCAGCGTCCAGCCGTTGCGCCACGGCCCGATGCGTGTCGTGAGGTCGCGACGCCACACCCATGACGAGGCCGGGATGCCGAGATCGGTGGAGTAGTGTCCGAGCGGCGATGGCCCGAGGAGCACCACGGTGCGGTCAGGCAGCAGGCTTGCCTGCCACGTGTAGACGAGGTCGGCGCCGCTGCGATCGAGGTGCGCGAGCGCGTGCTCGAGGTGGTCGAGTCGCCAGAAGTCGTCGTGGTTGAGGAAGGCGAGCCTGTCGGCGCGCGCCAGTCGCACCCCCTCGTTGTTGGGGACCGACTGCTCACCATGGTTGCGCGGCAGGTTGACAAAGCGCAGGCGCGCATCGCCGAAGCGCGCCACGGCGTCTGCCGTGCCGTCGGTACAGGCATCGCCCACCACGATGGCTTCCCAGTCGCGGACGGTCTGGTGCCGGAGCGCGTCGAGCACTTCGGTCAGCACCGCCCGGCGGTTGTACGTCGCAATGACAATGGAGACGCAGGGTTGGCTGCTCACGGCTGGGGCGACCGCACGCGCCGGAGTGTAACGCACGACGCGTGGCGGCCCGCGGGGGCCCAGGGCCACGTGCCTCGCGCGGTCTCGTGAACGGAGCCTCCATGGAAAAGGGGCGACTCCCGCGAGGAAGTCGCCCTCTTCAGCATCTGATAACCACGTTCTGGCCCCTCCTCGACACAGTTAGTACCCTTGATGGTCCTTCAAAGGAGGCTTGGATGCGTCTCATGCAAGTTCTTCGTGGGTGTCTGCTCATGGCACTCCTTTCTGCTGTGGCGGCGCCGGTAGCTGCTCAGAGCCTGCCGCCCGGCGTCGAAGCTGTCGCGGAACGCGTCTATACGGCGACCATGTCGTCCAACGCGCGCTTCGTCGCGTGGACTCGCGACTCCGACCTCGCCACGCTGGTCGTCAGGGACCGACAAGTCGCCACGACCAGCGAAATTGCCCTCTCGACACTTGCGCCGGGTGCTCACGTGAGATCGATCACTGCGATCCACGCGATCAGCGACGACGGCCGCTATGTGGTCGCCACCGGGTACTACAGCGGCACCTACTTGTCGGAGGACATCACTGTCAGGTTCGACAGGAGCACCGCGACGTCCGTCGTGCTCAGGCAGAGCGGCAGGATTGGATGGGGAGATCGGATGGAAGGCACGAGGTTCGGGATGAGCCGCGACGGTCGTACGGTGGCGTGGCTGTCCGGACCTTGGACTCCAGACACGCCACCGGACGCACCGGTTCGCGTCATGCTCTGGCGTGATGGTCAGGGTGATCCCATCGAAATCGGCACGACGTGTGTCCGCCCCTCCGGAGCTTACGGCGCCATGTGGCCCTGCGTGCCGGGACCCGTGGTCAGCGGCGATGGCGCGTTCGTGTTCTACGCGGCCGGCGACACGACAGCAGAGGCCATCGCCGCGTACGCGGTGGCGACGGGCGAGAAGACGTACTACCCACAGGTGAAACCCTCGGCATGGAACACCTCATACGTCCTCGCCGCAACGGGCCCTGGCGACTACGTGCTCACGCATGTCGGCGATCCACCGGATGTGACGGTTGCGCTGCTGCATCGAGCCAGCGGGAAGGTCGACACGATGCCCGAGCAGCCGAACCTTCGCGCCATCGGCCTGAGTGACGATGGGGAACGTATCCTGATGCTGGGGAATGAGTACTTCGATCGGCGCAGCGGCATCGTCACGACATTGCCCGCGACCGACAACATCGCCATCTCCGCGGATGGACGCCATGTCCTCGCGCTCCACGCACGTCCGAACTACGAAGGTCATGACCTGCGCCTCATCGATCTCGACGCCGACAACGACGGGATACTCGATGGCTGGGAGACATACTTTGGCCTCGATCCGACGAACCCGGCCGATGCAACGCTCGATGCCGACGGCGACGGCGTGAGCAACCTCGACGAGTTCCTCGGCCGGTCGCATCCATCGGCACCCGCCGCGCACACGCGCCTGTTTGCAGAGGGGGCTTCGGGCACGTTCTTCGACACGATCGTCAGCCTCTTCAACCCTGGTACCGCCCCCATCGACGTGGTGACACGCTGGGTGGGCGCCACGGGAGGCACACCGGCGAGTCGGGCCGTGCGACTCGATCCGAAGGGGCGCATCGATCTCGCGTCGTGCTGCATCGGGACGCTCGATGCCACCGAATTCGGCGTGATCGTCGAGAGCACGGGGCCCGTCGTGGCTGATCGCCGCATGCTGTGGGATCGCGTCACGGGCTATGGCAGCCACGCCAGCACGGGCAGTCCAGCCGCGTCGAACACGTGGTACTTCGCGGAAGGGGCCACGATCAGCGGTATCCAGACCTTCATCCTGCTCCAGAATCCCGGGCCGGTTCTTGGCAGCGTCACCCTCAATTTCCTGCTGTCTGACGGGACGCAGGAGGCGCGCCCCGTGAGCGTTCCGGCGCGGTCGCGCCGCACGGTCTGGGTGAACCAGGAAGGCGGGAGGCTGGCGTCGGCGGAGTTCGCGACAGTGGTCGTGTCGTCGGTCCCGATTGTCGTCGAACGGGCGGTCTATCGCAACGCCGGCGGGCAGACGTTCTCGGCGGGCACCGATGCGATCGGCGCGACGGATCTGGCCGACCGCTGGTTCTTCGCCGAGGGGACAACGAAGGGTGATTTCGACACGTTCATCCTCGTAGCCAACCCTGCCGATACCGCCGTCGATGTGACAGCGACGTTCGCGGGTGCCGGGAGCGACGGCACGCCCGTCGATGAGACGCGGACGTACACCATGGCACCGATGAGTCGCCTTACCATCTGGGCTGACGCGCTGACCTCGCAACTCGCATCGGCGGACTTCACGACGACGATCACCGCGACAGCCCCTGTCGTGGCCGAACGTGCGATGTGGTGGAAGGCCGGCCGGAGTGAGTGGACCGAAGGCCACGTGGAGTTCGGCGCGACGGAGACCGGCCTGCGGTTCGCGATCGCTGATGCCGCGACGATTCCGGCAACCGTCACCGACACGTTCGTGCTGATCGGTTCGCCGGATGGCACACCTGCGTCGATTCGCCTGACGGCGTACCCGAGTAGCGGCACACCGCAGGTGGCAGAGTTCACCACGGAAGGCGCGCGGACCACCGTGTGGATGCGTCAGAGCTTCCGATCGCTCGTGGGACCGTACGCGATCGACATCGAGTCACGCCCGATCGGCGCCGCCCCGGCCACGCCCATCGTCGTCGAGAAGGCCATCTACCGCCACAACCTCGAATCGGGCGCCGCCGCCAAGGCCACGCTCCTCCCCGTCGTTCCCTGAACGAGAGCGCAAAGCGAAGGGGGCGACTCCCGCGAGGAAGTCGCCCCCTGAGCCCCAAGCCCTACGCCGCGTTGTTCAGCGGCATTCCGGGAAGAGCCACTCGCCGTTGGACCGCTTGGAGTCGCGGTAACGCGGGTTGCTGCACATCGACCCGAGGGTGGTGCGACCGATGGTGCCGCTATCGTAGGTGGCCTGTGTCTGATCCTGCCAGTTGACTCCAGGGTTGTTGCCGCAGTGGCCCGCGATGATGTCGATGATGAACACCTCGGTGCGGTTGCGCATGTTCGAACCCTCCGGGCCGTAGTAGTACGACACGATGTCTTCCGAGAGCCCCTCGTCGCCGCGCTTGACGTTGAGGGCCCACCGGTTGGTGCCGGTGCGGATGCGCAGTTCGGCCACCAAGTCCTCCATGAACTTGTGGTTGCCGCCGTGCTCGCGGCACGAGTTGAGGAGGTCGAAGGGCTGTCGGCGTCCCAGATCGGCCACGATGCCGAGATAGTCCGTCATGATCTGGCATGCCCGGCCACCACCGGTGCAGCCGTAGCCCGCGTTGGGTCGGAAGGTATTGACCGGGGCGCCCGTTGCTTCCCACGGGTCGAAATACCGGAACGCGCCTGGCAATGTCACATCGACACCGCGGCTTCTCACGGTGACGTCGGCAGTGCCCGCGGCACCGGGACCCGTCACCGCCGTAATCGTGTTGGCGTCGAGGACGGCGACGCTGGTCGCCTCGTTGGCACCGATCTTGACCGTCGTGTCGCCCGCGAGCGAGACGGCGAGTCCGAAGTTCGTGCCCGTGATGGTCACGGGCGTGCCGCCGCCCGGCGCTCCTGACGCGGGCGCGATGCTCGCTACCGTCGGGGGCGGCGGAGCGGACGGCGAGAGCAGCGTTGGCATGGCGTCGGGCAGCACGGCACCGGCGCTGCCATGGCCGCTGAGGATGCCCTTGCCCCAGTACGTCGCGCGCTCCACGATCACGTCTCCATCGGCTTCGAAGAACGCGGCGAACTTCCTGTTGTGCAGGCCCGGCAGCAGCGACGGCGCGATCGTCTCCCGCGACCGTGCCGGCACGACCTTCGTCGTCTCGACGCCGCTCCCTGCCGGAACGCCAGGACCGGGCTCCAGGTAGAACACGCCGCGGACGGTGACGGGCACGTCGGTGTTGTTGAGGACGAGGTAGTAGCTCGTGAAGAGCCTGGGATCGGCGTCGGCGGGATTGCGGAACTGCCGGAAGCCGCCTTCCTGGCCGTCGGCAAAGCCCCACTTGCGGGCGCCCGTCGCGGTGCCCGCCGATGCGTGGCCCTCGCGCAGGCCGCGCCAGTACACGGCACGTTCCGCGACGAACCGCTTGCCCAGCGTGTTCTGCGCGCGTACCGAAAAGGCCTTCTCGGCGCCGGCCAGCTCCTGAGGATACTCACCCGCGAAGACGTTCTCGCGCTGCTGCGGCTGCAGTGTCTTGGTGACAGCCTTGGCGAGGCCGTCGGCTCCGAAGAACTCCACGTCCACGTCGATGGCCTCCGTGGCGCTCGGGTTGTACAGCAGGATGTACGTGTCGAAGTTGATCGGCGATGCGCCCTGCACACCCTCGGCGAAGTACCACACGCTCTGCGGCCGCACGCCCAGTGCCGCATGACCGCCCCGCAGGTTCGGTCCCCAGTACATCGCACGCTCGGCGACGATCGGCACGCCGTTCTCCGACTCGACCTCGATGGCGAAGTCGTACTGCGCGCGTGCACCCAGCGTCGCCTCGAGGGCGGCGTTGGCAAAGAACGTGCGGCGCTGACCCGGAGCGAGCAGGCCGCTGCCGGCGTCGAGGACGTCCTCGCTCTGGTTCGTCAGGTAGCGCACCTTGACGCTCGCGCTGTCGGTCAGCGACGGGTTGCTCACGAGGACGTACGTCTGGAAGCCCACCGATCCGCCTGCCGCGCCCTCGGCAAACGACCAGGTCGTCTCGGGCGCGTTGCTGCCCATCACGTTGTGGCCGGCGCGCATGTCGGTGATGCGGCCCTGGCTGTAGCTGTCGTTGAAGTTGAACCGCCCGCCGCCCCAGTACATCGACCGCTCGACGACGATGTCGGAGGTGGATGTCACTTCGAGCGCCGTGTCGCGGCTGCCCACGAACATGCGCGCATTGATGCCCGCGCGGCTGTACGGCTCGACGGTGGTCTGGCCGACGATGGGCTCGCTGCCGTCCGACGGCAGGAAGCGCAGCGTGACGACCGCCGCGTTGCCCGTCGGGTTACCGATGAGGATCTCTTCTTCGAAGCCGAAGCTTTCGTTGGTGGACCCTTCGGCGAAATACCAGCGCTTCAAATCAGGCGCACCCTGTGCCGGATGCGCACACATCAACGCGGCGGTCGCGCACACGCCGACCGTCGCGAGTCTCAGGGCTCGAAACATGCTGCAACTCTTTCCATGGAAACCGCAGACACACGGCGGCTGGGACCACCGCGCAGCGGGACACTCTCGTTCTGGCCGGCCACGTCCGGGACGGCAATTTCTACCATACTGCCGGCCCGAGAGCCACTTCCCGCACGAGGAGACCCAGCCTCCGCGTGTCGCCATCGGTGCCGGGCGCCGCGGGCTGGACGACGAGCGACGTGCGCAGCGACAGCACGTTCAGCCCGGCGCGCATGTCCCCCGCGGGAACGGTCCACGTCCAGGGGGCGTGCATGGAGCGCGGACCGGCATCGACGCCGTTCACGACGAGGCTCACCGTGTCTGCGGGAGAGGGCGCCCCTGGCGGCTGTGCGTCGAGCGTGATGGTCGTGTCCACGGCCTCGCGCAGCGCCACGACGATGTCCGCGCGTGGTCCCGCCATCCATCGGAACCATCGTCCCGGTCCTTCGTTCTCGGTGAGGTGCCAGCCGGCGCCGAAGTACGCCGCCTGCGTGAGCGTCGGTCGGATGACGAGCGGCGAGCGACGAAGACTCGCGGCGATGGGGACGGGCCAGGTCGTGCAGATGCGCACGGGGTGGGTGGCCTGGGCTGTCGCCTGCGTGACGGTAGTGTCGAGTCGCAGCGCCGTGGCCTCGGTACCGCCGGTCGCGGCTTGCACGCGCGCGTCGTTGCCGTCCGCGTCGCGTACGGCCAGTTCGACCTGACCCGCGCCGTCGGACCACGTCATGCCCAGCACGCCGGACGATGTGGCCGCCGTAACGTCCGTCTGCACGCCGGGCGGAACGTCGATGCAGGGTTCCGCGCGGAACGCTTCCACGGGGACGACCACGTCGGCGCCGAGTGCCGGACCCCTGAGATGACTCGCATCGTCGCCCGCACGCCACGCGAGGACGTGGCCCCGAGCGGTGACGATCAGGATGACGACACCGTCGGACTGCGCCAGCTCGCGGCCACGAAGCGCGATCGAGGCGCGGGTGGCGCCGGCCTGCAGTCGCACGTCGAGTGGCGACAGCACGCCTGTGCGTCCGAGGGAGTCGCCCGGCTGGATGTCGAGACGCGCATCGCTCGCCCGGGCGTCTTCGAGCGCGTCCGCCCGTGCGCCCGTCACGCCCGCGACGAGGTGCGCGCGCGCGCCGCGCACGTCGAGCACGCGAAGGCCGAGACGTCCGAGGACCTGCCATTGGGCCGGCGTGACGGTTGCGGCTGCCGTCGAGGAGATCGCGGCGTAGACGACAGTGCCGGCGGGGAGCGGGGTGAGCAGGGCGTCGAGCGGCATGGCGACGTCGTCGACGGGCTCGAAGCCGACGCCCTGTTGCGCGAGCGTTGCCACGACAGACGAGGAGACGACGAGCGGACGACGGCCGGCGTGCGTCTCGGTCCACGTGACGTCAGGTGCGATGACGGCCGTGACGGGCAGGTGCTGCGTGTGCGTGGCGGCGAGCGCCTTGACGAGCGCGGCGCGCGCCGAGCCGTCGTCCACCAGCGGTGTGTCGTGGCTGACGCGTGCGGCGACCGCCTCCGCCCACGGGCGTGTGAGCGCCACCTGCTGCCTGTCGTGCGTCCAGGGGATGCGCGTCACGAGGAGCAGGAGCCAGATCACGAGGCCGGCGTGCGTCCAGAGGCGGGCTGTCGGTCCGCGCCACTCGCGCAGGTGGGCGAGCCCGGCCGCGACGATCCACCAGGCCCACGGCGCCAGCGCCGCCACGCGGACGTGTGGCGCCATCGTCATCGTGAGGCACAGCACGATGAGTCCGCCACGCCACACACGCGCGTCGTGCGAGGCGCGGCCGGCACGCGTCACGGCGAGCAGCGCCAGCAGGAGTCCGGGCAGTCCGTTCTCGCCGCGCAGCAGCGTCGCCGTCTGCGCGAGCGTCGACGTGCCCGCGCGATACGCCCACGCTTCCCCCGCAACGAGAACCACCACGAGAAGGAACCACCACGGTGTAGTCAGTGATGCGTGCCCGCCGGATGAAATCGGGCGGCTACACCTTTCGTCAGACCGGAGAACGGTGGTCCAGAGACATGCGGTGGCGACGAGGGTGACGAGGCTGGCGCCGAGCGGCGAGCCGGCCTGCCAGGCGGCGACAGGGGATGCCGTCGCGACGAGCGCGAGCAGCGCGGCATCGAGACCGCGCAGGCCAGATCGTCTGAGCGCCACGACGAGCATCGCGGCTGCCAGCGCGGCTGTCAGTGCGACAGCAACGATGGCTCCGGACACGGGGTGTGTCGACGATGCCAGCGCGCCGATGGCGATCTGGATGCCGGAGATCTGACGTGCGGGCCACGCGGCTGGTGCTTCCCACGCGTTCGGGGTGGCCGGCCCCGACGAGAACGGTGCCCATGCGCCCATCGGGACGGCAAGCCACACCGTCGCCACGACGATCGCGGCGACGACGAGCGGCGCCGCCGTGTGCGCCATGCGTACAATGCGCGATGTGCAGGCCATCCCCGGTGGGGGAGTGGTCGTTTCACCTGCCACCGTGCTCACGTCCACTCGTATCTCGTCATCGGTCGCTGTCTGCCTCGCCGTGCTCGTCTCGGCCGCGCTGATTGTCCTTCGTTCCCACGTCTTTCTCCACTACGAGCAAGCTGACTTCGACGCCGATCAGGCCATCGTCGGACTGATGGCCAAGCACCTGTCGGAAGGACGCGCGTGGCCGCTGTTCTTCTACGGGCAGTTGTACATGATGGGCGTGCAGGCCTGGATGGCCGCGCTCGCGTTCTTCGCGACGGGGCCCACCGTGTTCGGCCTCAAGCTTCCGCTCCTCATCATCAACGTCGCCACGGGCGGCCTGCTCGTGTGGCTCCTCGTGCGCGACGCCGGCCTGCGCGCGTGGCAGGCGGCCGTGGCCACGTCCTGGTTCGCGGTGTTGCCACCGCTGACGGCCAGCCGTATGGTGCAGGCGCAGGGCGGCACCATCGAGCCGCTGTTCTACACGCTGATCCTCTGGCTCGTGCGGACGCGCGCCGTGGTGTTCGGACTCGTGTTCGCGTTCGGGTTCCTGCAGCGCGAATTCACGGTGTTCGCGGTGTGCGCGCTCGTGTTCGTCGAGATGGTGACGGGCGAGCTGTTCTCGCGCCGGCGGCTCGCACACTGGCTGGTCTTGCTCCTCGTGTTCGCCGGTGCCCGCGAGGGCGTGACGCTGCTCAGGCACACGGCGTCGATGTTCGGGCCCCACACCGCGGCGCCGCTGCTCGAGGACGGCGTGACCAACGTGGACGTGCTCGCGACGAGTGTGTGTCTGGCGCCGAGTCACGTCGCCGGCAACGCGTCGTGGCTGCTCGGCAACAACGTGCCGGCATTCTTCGGTGTGCTGCGTCAGCCGGCCGGCGCGTTCATCGCCACGGCGCGTCCGACGGGCATGCGGTGGGCGGCGTACCCCGCGTTGCTTGCCGTTGCGGCGGCGTGCGTGCTGCTCGTCGCTCGCGGGCGTACGCCGGGCAACGATACGGGGACCGCGACATCAGGCGACCGCTGGGCGCGCACGGCGTTCCCGCTTCTACTCCTCGTGACGGGTGTGTTCGGGGTGGCGGGCGTGGCCACAGGCTGCAACGTGCGCAGCCTGATGACGATCAGGTATCACCTGCTGCTCGCGTTCCTGCCTGTCGGCCTGACGGCGCTCGCCTTCGTGCGCGGCGGCAGCGGTCCACGCGGGCGATTCCTGTCAGCCGCGATGACAGGCGCGATCGTCGTCTGGGCCGGTGCGATGACATGGCAGCACGTGCAACTCGTTCGCGAATACCGCACGTCGCCGCCGCCGAGCCCGTTCCGGGAACTGGCCGACGATCTGGTCGCGCACGGCGACAGCTACGGGTGGGCATCGTACTGGGTGTCGTACCACGTGGACTTCCTGTCGCAGGAGCGCGTGCAGTTGTCGCCGACGTCGATGATTCGCATCGCCGACTACAGCCGTCAGGCATTCCGCGCCGGCCCCGCGGCCATCGTCGTCGGAACCGACCCCTGCGCTCCCACCGACAGGGCCCGAAAGGTCGCGGTGTGGTGGGTCTGCGGCGGGACTCGCTAGAGGCGGCTTACGGCTCGCAAGGCCGGGCTCGGAGAGGCGGCCCTACGCCCTGAGTCGTGTCCCCGCCGCGATCGTCACCCACGCGGCGAGCCAGGCGACGCCACCGAGTGGGGTGATCGCGCCGAGTGGGCGGATGCCGGTGAGCGCGAGGAGGTAGAGGCTGCCAGAGAAGAGCAGGATCCCCGCGACGAGGAGGATGCCCGCGATGCGCGGCGCCCGCGACGCGCTCTCGCCACACAACCACGCCACGACGAACAGGCCGAGCGCGTGGACGAGGTGATAACGCACGCCCGTCTCGTAGATCGCGAGCATCTCCGGGCTCACGCGGGTCTTCAGCCCATGCGCCCCGAACGCCCCCAGCGCCACGCCGAACGCCATCGCCCACGCCCCCAGCCGAACGAACCGCGCACGATCCATGTGCTGACCCTCTCGCGGGCCGGGCAAGCCCGGTCCTTGCACCTCGGTGATACCCGGTTGCCCGTTGCCGGTTGCCTGTTGCCGGGCTCCCCGTCTCGCGTGAGGATACAATGCGCCGGAAAGGATTACGTCCGCCATGATTCCACACAAGACCCGTCGTGACTTCATCCGCACCGTGGGTGCTGGTGCCGTGGCTGCTGCCGGTTCGATGGCAGTTCCCGCCGTTGCCTCGACTCGCCGTCCGTCCGCACCAGCCCGCAGCCGGGTGATCGGCGCCAACGACCGCATCAACGTCGGCTTTGTCGGCTGTGGCGGACGCATGAACAGCCACATCAACCACATCGTCGGCCGCCAGGCGGCCAAGGGCGACGTGCAGGCCGTGGCCGTCAACGACATCTGGGAGACGCGCAAGAAGGCCGCGCAGGAGAAGACCAGCGTCGAGGCGTCTGCGGTCTACCACGACTACCGCGAACTCGTCGCGCGTCCAGACATCGACGTCGTGGTGATCTCCTCGCCCGACCACTGGCACTACGCGCACGCGATGGCCGCGCTCGAAGCGGGCAAGGACGTCTACCTCGAGAAGCCGATGACCTACACGGTGGACGAGGCGCGTCGCATCGCCGAGTACGTGAAGGCCAACGGGCGCATCCTGCAGGTGGGCAGCCAGTACACCTCGCTCAGCCACTTCCACAAGGCCAAGCAGGCCATCGAAGACGGCCTCATCGGCGACGTGGTGTGGGCGTCGGGCGGGTTCGGCCGCAACAGCACGAAGCGCGGCAACGAGTGGAACTACAGGATCGACCCCGACGCCAATCCATCGAACCTCGATTGGAAGGCGTTTCTCGGCAGCGCGCCGAAGCGTGACTGGGATCCCGCGCGCTACTTCCGGTGGCGCAAGTACTGGGATTACTCCGGCGGCATCGCGACGGACCTCTTCTATCACACGGTGTCGCCGATCCTCATGGCGGCTGGGCCCGCGTTCCCGGTGCGTATCAGCGCCAACGGCGGCATCTACGTGCAGAAGGATCGCGAGGTGCCGGACACCTTCTTCATGAACGTCGACTACCCGAGCTGGACGATGCAGCTGGCGTGCTCGGTGACGAGCGGCAAGGGCGCGCCGCTGGTGTTCCACGGCTCGCAAGGCACCATCATGGTGGCCGAAGACAGCGAGGGCTTCCAGAACACCGAGATCGTCGTCATTCCCGATCGCGACTACAAGGACGACTTCGTCAAGAAGACCGGTTCCGAGGAGTTGCGCATCGCGGTGCAGCCGTTCGTGCGCGGCGAACATCCGCACATGGACAACTTCCTCGACTGCGTGCGCTCGCGCCAGAAGCCGAACCTCGACGCCGATCTCGGCTACAAGGCGATGGCGGCCATCGGCGGCGGCGTGACGGCGTATCGCAAGAACAAGATCGTCGGGTTCGACCAGAAGTCCGAGAAGCTCACGTAAACGATGTCAGGTCCGATCTCGCAATTCATCGATCGCCACTTCCGGCACTTCAACGCCGCGTCCCTCAAGGACGCGGCGGATGCGTACAGCGCGCACATCGACGCCGGCGGCTCGATGCTCGTGACGCTGGCCGGTGCGATGAGCACTGCCGAACTGGGGCACTCGCTTGCCGAGATGATCCGGCAGGGCAAGGTGACCGCCATCTGTTGTACCGGCGCGAACCTCGAGGAAGACGTCTTCAACCTCGTGGCGCACGATCACTACGTGCGCCTGCCGAACTATCGCGATCTCACGCCGGCCGACGAGCAGGCCCTGCTCGAACGCCATCTCAATCGCGTCACCGACACGTGCATCCCCGAAGGCGAGGCGATGCGGCGGATCGAGTCTGCCGTGCTGGAGCGCTGGGTCCACCACGACAAGGCGGGCACGCGGCGATTCCCGCACGAGTTCATGTACGAGATCCTCCTCAGCGGCGTGCTGAAGGAGAGCTATCAGATCGATCCCGCCAACTCGTGGATGATCGCGGCAGCCGAGCGCAACCTGCCGATGATCGTGCCCGGCTGGGAG
>JADLFL010000042.1 GCA_020845575.1 Acidobacteriota bacterium
ATGATGTCGAACGCCCAGCCGACCGGAGCGTTGTTGCCCCAGACGCCGATGCCCTTGGCGAAGAGCCAGCCCAGCGAGACGAACAGGAGCATCAACAGCACGAAGCCCACGGCCGTCGTGACGAACCACACCATCGGTGTGTGCTTCGTCAGCACCATCGTCGTCAGCTGATCGGTGATGGACGTGTAGCTCTCACCGGCGCCGATGATGGGCAACGGCGCTCTGAAGTCGTCCTTTGGATACTGTGAAGCTTCCACTACCTGCTCCTGAACTGAATCGCTAGCCGACCAACGCCGGGTTCTGGTTGCGCACCTTGGCCAGGTAGCTGGTGCGCGGACGCGCACCCAGATCCTCGGCGAGGCCGTAGTTCCGTTCCTGTTGCTTCAGCTTCACGACCTGGCTGGCCGCGTCGTTCAAATCGCCGAAGACGATGGCGTCAGCCGGGCACGACTGCTGGCAGGCGGTCTTGATCGTGCCGTCGGCGATCGGCTCACCGGCCGTCTTCGCGTCGATGCGCGCGTGATTGATCCGCTGCACGCAGTAGGTGCACTTCTCCATGACGCCGCGGCTGCGGATCGTCACGTCGGGATTGCGCTGCGCCATGAACTCCGGCGTCGTGAAGTCGGAGTAGAGCAGGAAGTTGAAACGACGCACCTTGTACGGGCAGTTGTTCGCGCAGTAGCGCGTGCCCACGCAGCGGTTGTAGACCATGTCGTTGAGCCCCTCTTCGCTGTGGATCGTCGCGGCCACCGGGCACACGACCTCACACGGGGCGTTCTCGCACTGCATGCAGCCGATCGGCTGATCGTGGACGACAGGCGCGTCGAGATCGCCCTCGTAGTAGCGGTCGATCCGCAGCCAGTGCATCTCGCGCCCCATCGACACCTGCTGCTTGCCCACGACGGGGATGTTGTTCTCCGACGAGCACGCCACGACACACGCATTGCAGCCGTCGCAGGCGTTCAGGTCGATGACCATGCCCCACTTGTACTGGCCGTCGTACTTCCACTCGTTGCCATGCAGCGTGTCCTCGTACTTCGGGACGTGCGTCATGTGCTGCGCGAACGTGGGGTCGGCCTTGTAGACGGGGAGCGACGCCGTGCGAACCACCGCACGCTGCTCCATGTTGAAGTGCATCTGCGTGCTGGCGACGGTGTAGGTGTCGCCCGTGGGCGCCACCTCCGCGCCGAGCGCGAACGACGGTCCCGTGGACCGGCGAATCAGGTTCGCGTTGTACCCGATCCCCGTGCCCACGCTGCCAGCGCGCCAGCGCCCGTACCCGAGCTGCAGGTTCACCGAGTTGTCGGGATGTCCCGCCTGCACCCACACCGGGCCTGTCACCGACCGGCCGTTCACGGTGACGGTGGCCACGTTGGCCTTGTAGCGGGTCATCTTCTGGGCGCCGACGCCGAGACGCTCCGCCGTGCGCGGGCTCATCACGATGACGTTGTCCCACGTCACCTTGTTGAGCGGCTTGGGCAGTTCCTGCAACCACGCGTTGTTGGCGAAGCGCCCGTCGGCCACCGTCGGGTCCGCCGTGAACGTGACTTCGAGCGCGTCTGCCGCGGGTGCCGAGGGCGCCGCCGGGATGGACGACGGTACGCCGAGTGTGACGGCGTCCACGGCCGTCCCGGCGATGAACCCGTCGTGCACCGCGCGCCGCCAGAACTTCTCGAAATCGGCGAACGCCGAGCCGTCGGGCGCCGTGTATGCGCCTTCGCCGAACGCGGTCTCCCAGTGCGCGCGCACGGTCTCGAACGCCGTGGCGGCGGGGTTGTCGCCGAAGGCGGCGAGGATCTCGATCGGGCCGCGCGTCGGCTCGTAGAGCGGGTTGATGAGCGGCTGGACGATCGACACGGTACCGTCTGCCGCGCGCACGTCGCCCCACGTCTCGAGGTAGTGCGAGAGCGGCACGTGCCAGTGCGACAGTTCCGCCGTCTCGTCGGCGTACAGGCCAGCGTGCACACGCACGCCCACCTTGGCCAGCTGATCGGCGAAGCCGAGATCGACGGGCGCGTCGTACACCGGGTTGACGTCGATCATCACGAGCAGATCGACCGTGCCGGCCGTCATGTCGCCGACGAGTTCGGTGAGCGTACCCGTACGGCCATCGACGCGCGCCGCCTGCGACGGCACGTAGGTGACCGTCGTGCCTGCCGCGCCGAGCGCCTGGTTCATCGCAGCGGCCAGCACCTGCACGGACGCGGGCTGGTTGTCGCCGGCCACGACGAGCGCACGACCGGCGGCGCCCTTCAGGTCGTCGGCCACCGCGTCGATCCACGCCTGCTTCACGTGGGCGGGCAGCGTACCGGCCGACACGCCAGGCACGCCGAGGCGCGCGGCAACGGCACGGGCGATACCGTCGACGTCGGCGGCGCGAACCGCGAGGCGATGGTCCGCCTTCGTCCCGGTGTTGCTGGTGCGGCTCTCGACGATGTAGAGCCGGTTCATCGACGTGCCGCCGTTCACCAGACGGCGACGCGCGGCGAACGTGCGCGCGTTGCGCAGCTCGTCGGGCCCTTCGTCCATGAAGTCGGCGTCGAGCGACAGGATGATGTCGGCGCTGTCCAGGTGCAGCCGCGGCTCCACGCGCTGCCCGAAGGCCGCAGCCAGCGCGTCGGCCACGCCGCCGCGATCGAGCGGCTCGTACTGGATCCAGCGGGCGTCCGGATAGATGTCGAGCACGGCCGCGATCTGCGCCGCCACGGTGGGCGACGTGATCGTGCCGGTGAGGAAGCGGAGCCCCGCGCCGCCCACCGCCTGCTGCGCGATGAGACCGCCCGCCATCGCCGACTGGAAGTCCGCGAAGGACCTGATGTCGCCGCGATAGGTGACCGTCTGCGAGCGATCGGGGTCGTACAACCCCAGGATGGAGGCCTGTCCGTACCGGCTGGTCCCGCCGCCGATCGGGTGCTCGGGATTCGGCTCGATCTTGATCGGCCGGCCGTGGAGGCTCACCGCCAGGACCGGCTCGGCGTAGCCACCACGAGGCATCGCCGTGGCGTAGAGCTGCGTCTTGCCTGGCACGAACCCCTCGGGCGGCACCACGTAGGGGACGATGTGCTCGGCGGGCTGGCGGGTGCAGCCCGTGACGCCGGCCAACGCCAGCGACGCGCCCATCAGCTTCAGGAACTGTCGACGGCCGGCGGGATCGCCCAGCTCCGCGGCGTGTTCCGGGAACTCGCGCTGGAGGTACCGCTGGAACTCCGGCGTTTCGGCAACCTCGTCGAGGCTGCGCCAGAACGTGGGCCCCGAAGCCGAGGCGAGCCGGGCACGAATGGCCGACAGATCGATATCACTCATGGTTCGCAACGGGTGCTGCCGTGCTCGTCGCCGGCAGCTGGCGTGTGTCAACGGCGACGATCACCGGTGGCACGTCGAGCAGCTCGTCAGACTCTGAATCTTGTACTCCTGCACGAGCCTGCGGCCGATCTCGAGCTGATCGCCGTCCGGCTCGTACCCCATCGTGAACACCGCCTCGCGCGGACGCACGTACTGCGCAGGATTGCGGTGGCAGTCGAGGCACCACTCCATCTGGAGCGACTTCTTCTGCATGATGCCCGGCATCTGATCGATGCGGCCGTGGCACGTCTCGCAGCCCATGCCCTTCTTCACGTGGATCGAGTGGTTGAAGTAGACGAAGTCCGGAAGGTCGTGGACGCGGGTCCACATGAGCGACTCGCCGGTTTTCCAGCTCGATCGGACGGGCTCGAGATACGCGCTCTGCGCCCAGATCTGGCTGTGACAATTCATGCAGGTCTTTGTCGGCGGCACGTTGGCCGACGCGGCCTGCTCGACCGAGGTGTGGCAGTAGCGGCAGTCGATGCCCATGCCGCCCGCATGGTGCAGGTGGCTGAACTGGACCGGCTGATCGACTGTGGAATTGGCCCCGGTCACGTAGTCGGACCGCATCGACATGCCCACGATCGACACCACGAGGCCGCCGAAGAGAAGAAGGCCAATCAGCGAGAAGCGTGCAATCGCGTTGGCACTGCGCGGGAAGATCTGGCTCATGGGTTCACGGTAACGACACACCCCGAACTGCAGGCGAAAGGCGCGCGTATTCTGTCACACAAATCAGCGCCGGAGTCCGTCGATCTCCCGACGCCCCCAGCAGGCGCGGCCACCCCCCGCCGCTCGGCGGCGACGAGGGCCGACGCGATCTCCGGTTGTGGGAAATGGGTGGGTGGGGCCAATGGTGAACATCCACCACACCCCGCCGCGGGACGAATGATCTGCAACCCGTCCACGGACTGTCAACTGGGACCAAGTGAGTCGGATATGGATCGGCAACCGGCAACCGGCAACCGGCAACCGGATAGAGCGCTTCGAAGGTCGAAAGCCAGAAGGCAAAAAGGTCCGGAGCGGTCACTCCCCCGCTCGGGTCACTGCGCTGACGAACTCGGCTTCCGGAACGGCGCCGAGGATGTCGGCGGCGTCGTTGATCACCGTCTTGGGGACGCCGGACACACGGAAACGGCGAACGAGGTCGGGAAACTCGACGGCCGAGACGGCCGCCGTCGTGACGAGGTCGCTCTCGATCGCCACCTGCCATCCCAGGCGGACCGCCCGGGGACAGTGCGGTCAAGTGGGTGTCGAGAAGATCTGCAGGGTGCGCGGCCCGCTGACCGCCGCGAGCAGGGCACGGGAATCGTCGCTCAGTCCGGAGTCGCCTGCCGACGCGAGCAGGATGGCTTCGAGCAGCGACACGAGCTCGTAGCCATCGGGCATCCCGTACATGCGCAGGCCCCTGTCGCGATCGCCGACGATCGCGATGCCCGGCGCGGCAATCATCCCGTAGGCCTCGACGTCGGCCGTGTCGAGGACCATGTTCTTCTCCTCGACGGTGATGAGCGCATTGGCCTGCGCCAGGTCCCGCAGCACCCGCCGCGTCGCGTCACACGTCTCGCACCCGAACGCCTGCACGAACAACACGAGCCGCACCGGCCCGGTCATCCCCGACAGCCGCTCGGTCAACGCCCGCATCTCATCGTCGCCGAAGTACGCCATGAGGGGAGTGTAGTGGAAGCCGGCAACCGGCAATGGGCAACCGGCAACCGGCAACCGGACATCCTCCATTCTTCCGGCTCACGGCGGTTGCGTGCGGTGCAAACCCCTGTTGCCGGTTGCCGGGTTGCCGGTTGCCGGTACTGTCCTCAGTGCACCGGCCTCACATTGACGATGCCTTCGTAGACGGGGATGCGATCGGGGCCGGCTTCTTTCGAGACGCGCTCGAGGAGCGCCTGCATGGTCGTCAGGCGCGAGGCGTGCGCGGGGTCGGCGATGAGGTTGCGACGTTCGTACGGATCGGCGCGCAGGTCGTAGAGCTCCGCGGTGAAGCGGTCAGGCGCTCCGTCGCCGTGCGGAGAGCGGATGTACGTCCACGAGTCCGTGCGCACGCCGCGGACGTTCGGTGTGTAAGGAAACTGTTTCTCGTAGTTGTACTCGTAGAGGAACGCGTCGCGCCAGGCGATGCGCGCGCCGCGCAGGAGCGGCACCCACGATCGTCCCGTGATGCCTTCGAGGGGCGCGCCGCCACCCAGTGCGATGAGGCTCGGCGCGAGATCGTGGCTCGTGATCATCTGCGACACGACGGTGCCCGCCTTCACGCCGCGCGGATATCTCACGAGCAGCGGCACCCTGATGCTCTCCTCGTACATCGTCCGCTTGTCGACGCGGCCGTGCTCGCCGAGCACGAAGCCGTTGTCGCTGGTGAAGACGATCACCGTGTCGTCGAGCTGTCCCGACGCCTGCAGCGCCTCGTAGAGCCGTCCGACGCTCCGGTCGACGGACAGCAACGTGGCGAGATACGTGCGCACGAACGTGTCGTGCTGCTTCAGGTCGTAGAGGGGCCCTTTCGCGCCATGCCAGGTGGGGAGACTCTCTTCGAGCCAGGCCGGCTTGCCGTCGGACGCCTTGTAGTCGCCGTAGTTCACGGGCTCGCGCACGGGAAACGCGTCGAGCGCGTGAGCGAAGCGGGGCTCGGGCTGGATCGGTCCTCCATGCGGCGCCTTCTGGCCGAGCACGAGCAGCCACGGCTTGTCGTGCGACTTGCCGATCCAGCGCACGGCGTGGTCGGTCACCACCGTCGTGTAGTACCCGTCGATCTGGCGACGCGTGCCGTCGATGTTGAACTCGTTGTCGAAGTAGTTGCCCTGGCCGCGATGGCTCATCCAGTGGTCGAAACCCGGACGCGGCGCATCGTTGTCCTCACCCATGTGCCACTTGCCGATGTACGCCGTCTCGTACCCGGCGTCCTTCAGCCGGCGCGGATAACTCGGCAGGTCGACGGGATACTCCGTGAAGTTGTCGAGGACGCCGTGCCGGCGCGCGTACCGTCCGCTCAGCAGCGCCGCGCGGCTCGGCGAACACAGCGACGTGGTCACGAACGCCTGACTGAACCGCGCCCCCTCCGCCGCGAGCCGATCGAGATTGGGCGTCTGCAGCCACGGAAACAGCGCCGCCTCTCCCTGCTCGCGCTGGACGACACCGAGCGCATCCCAGCGTTGATCGTCGGTCAGCACGACGAGGATGTTCGGCTTCCTGGCCGCCTGGCCCTGCGCCCACGCGGGCGCTGCGGCGAGCAGACACATGAGCACTCCGGCAACCGGCAATCGGCAACGGGCAACCGTCATCTGTTTCATGACATTCATCTGAGGCTCTTCAGATACAACACGACCGAGTCGATCTGGGAATCGGTGAGCGCGCCGGCGAAGCTCGGCATCCCGACGCCGCCCTGTTGGTAGCCTTCTACCACCGCGGCCGTCGGATCGAGAATCGACTGCCTGAGGTAGGCCTCGTCCGCCGTGACGCGTCCCGTGCGGCCCGCGATGGGGCGCGCCGCGCCGAAGACGCCGGCCAGCGATGGACCGAGACGCGCGGATTCACTGCGCACCGTGGCGTGACACGCGAGACACCCGTACCTGGCGAACAGCTCGCGCCCCTGCTCGACGCTCGGACGCGCCTCGGCCACGACGGCCACCGGTGTCTCGCGACGCGTGGTGTCGATCGCGATCGCGCCGAAGCCGTGTGCCTGCGGATTGAAGGGCTCCAGGGCATACGGCGTCGTGTACGCATCGCCGTCGACGGCGAGACCGTCAGGCGTGCGCAGCGTCCAGCCGACCCGCAACTGCATCACGGGACGGAGATCCGGGATGGCCACGAACACCGACCGGCGATCCCCGGACACGTACGCGCGACTCGGCACGAGCGTGTCGATGCCCGTGGTGCCGTCGGCCTTGTAGTTCGGCGACCCGTAGCGGAACGACCGCTTGTAGCCCCACGACGCGGCGGTGTATCGCGAGGCGTCATTTGCCGTGGCCGGATCGATCTCCACGTCGAAGCGAAGGAGCACGCCCTCGCGCATCGGCAGCACGCGATTCGGGACCGTCACCGGCGCACCCGTGTACCTGACGCGGCCGAGGCCGGCCATGCGCGTGGCCGTCGTTCCCCACCCGACGATCTGGAAACCCGCGATGTACACCTGCCCGTCGACGGGATTGACGGCGCCATTGAGCGGCGGGTAGTCGAACGCCGACGTGAGACTCACGACGGAGGCCTGCGGTACGGGGCGATCCAGTTCCAGCAGTACGCGGAACACCTCTGGCCTGTTGTAGCCGATGTGCAGCAGTCCCTCGTCGAGCGGCCCCATGCGCGATCCGAACAGCCAGATCTGCGACATGGCCGACGCGTTGACCTCGTGCGGGATCCACGTGAGCGGCGCGGCGATCGGTGCCGGATAGGCTTCCTTCGGCACGATGTCGCCCAGGAAACCGTAGAACTGGTGGTCGCGCACGATGTGCAGCGGCGTGCTCGGGATGTAGTGCCCCTGCTGATCGCTCGCCGTCACCAGGCCCGTGCGCGGATGCACGGCCAGCTGCGGCTGCCGCAATCCGTAACCGAGCACTGTCGCGTCTCGCCCGTCGGCCGACACGCGCAGCACGCTGCCGTTGTGCTTGCCGATCGTCGTGGCCTCCTGGCCGCCCTTGGCGATGACGAACTCACCGCGAGGCCCGAGGCGAAGCGTGCTCGGGAATTCGCGCGTGTCGGCCGTCTGCGCGAAGGCGTTCGAGAACAGCTCGTGGCGATCGGCTTCGCCGTCGCCGTCGCGATCCTGCAATTGCCAGATGCCGTTCCTGTCGAACACGTACAGCCGCTCGTCGCGAATCGCGATCGAGAGCGGCTCGTGCAGCCCCGACGCGAACCGCCGCCATTCCACAGCCGCTCTGCCAATCCGGTGCCCGGTGCCCGATGCCCGGTGTCCGGCTTCAGCCAATCCCCGTGCGAGCCAGACGTCGCCGTCGAGGGTGACGATGGCGGCCGTGCCGTCGGCGAAGAACTGGATGTCGGCCGGCCGCACGCCGCGCCGCCACGGGTTCTCCACCGGCAGAGCCACATCGTCCACCACGAATGCGTCAGTGGATGGTGACGCGTTGACGGACGTCGTGACGGCCTGCCGCCAGCGACGGCCCGGAGGCACAGACGGCACCGCCGTGAGCGTCACGGGCGGCGCGGCGCCATCGTCGAAGATCGAGACGGCGAACCGCAGGGCCGACGCGTGAGGCGGCACGCGCACGACCTGCGCGGGTGCCCCGTCGACGGCCGCGGCGACCGTCTCGAGCGCGGGACGCGCAGACCCCTCGGCAGCCACGCTCACGTCGACGCCAGGCGCCAGGACGCCCAGCACGAGCCACAGCGTGCGCGTCGATGGCCCTGTCTCGAACCGTCGCACCATGGCGCCGGGGCGGCCCGGCACCGGCGAGACCCACTCCCGGACAGGCGTCCCGGCCACGTCGTACTCGAGCACCGCGCCGTCGCGCGTGAGACGCACGGCGGTGAAACGGCCCTGCGCCGCGTCGAGCGGTCCACGCCCGACCTCCCCCGGCGACGGTGCCGGCGATCGCGGGTCGCTGAAGTCGGGACGATCGCCACACTGCCATCCGGGATGGATCCCGGTGGCAATCAGTACGGGACCGTCGGGTTCGGGCAGCGCATTCTGGCCGCCCGGCGTCTTCCTGTCGGGCTTGTGATACGACCCTGGTGCGAGCGCCGTCGGCGTGACACCGGCGCCGCGCCAGATCGCCGCCACGCGCAACAGATCGGGATCGAACGCCACGCGGTGCGCGCCCGCCGGCAGCACGATCGCCCTCGGCGACAGGTTCGCCGTCGGCAGGCCGCGTCCCACGCGGCGCGCGTCGAGTACCGACGAGAAGAATGGCGCGTCGGGTTCGAGCCACGGCCCGAGCGCAGGGGCGGGCGGTGATGTCGGCGTTCGAGGAACCGGCGCCTGCCCCGCGCCGGACAGCGCGACGGCCCACCACGACGCGGCCACCGCGCACGCGCCCGCGATCAGCCGAATCCGGCGGGATGTCGTCATCGGAAGGCCGATGTTACTCCGTCGGAGCGAGCGTGAGGATGTCGCCCGGATGGAGAGGCGTCCTGTCGAGCGTCCCGGCACCGAACTCGAGCACGGTCGTGGCCTTGCGCGTGCCGGACACGAGACGCCACGGTGGCAACGACGGGAACACGGCAAGGACGCGGCGGTCCCGATCGAGGAACACCACGTCGATCGAGAACCGCATGAACCATGTGTGGATCGACCAGGCAGGCTCCAGCAGGAGTCCCTCTCCGGCGGGCAGGTTCGCGTGCGCGAGCAGGCCCACCATGCGCGACCACGCCGTGCGCGCCTCGACCACGCGCGCCACGAGGCCGCCGCGCGAGTCGATGACGCGCGTCGGCGCGCGGGGTCGTCTCACTGCTGGCCGACGACGAGCGTCTGTGCCACTGTCACGCACGCCCTGGCGTGTTTGGCCGCCGTGGCGCGCGTGGACGCGCAGGTCAGGCGATACAGCGATGCCCCGCTCACCACGCTGTACTGCGTGACGTCCAGGTCGCCGACGAGCCCGGCGGCGGCGTAGCGGATCACCACCACCTTGTTGCCGTTGAGTTCGGTGAGTTCGCTGCTCGCGACACGCGCATGCGGCGCACGCGCGGTGAGCTGTTCGAGTTCGATCTCCTTGAACGTGTCGTCGATCTCGTCGGGCTCGAGGGCCACACGGAGCACCGTGAAGTCCAGCGCGAGGCTCGCCTCGGCCTTCTTCTGCATCAGCAACGCGACGTTGCCGCCGGCCGCCGGCACCAGCATCCAGTCCTTCTTCGGATAGCTGAACGCCACTTCGTACGCGATGTTCTTGTACGCCTGGGTGTCTTTGGGCGCCAGGGGCTGCGCCGACGCAAGGCCCGCGGTGAGCGTTGCGGCGGCCAGCACCGCGGCAACGCGTCCCATCTGCTCTGTCTTCACGTTCGTTCTCCCACGTCCACGACCAGGACGCTGACGTTGTCGCGCGTGCCTGCCCTGATCGCCTCGTCCATCAGGCGTTGGGCGACTTCGTGCGGCGCGCCGGCCAGGGCGTCCGCTTCGAGTTCCTCCGGTTCTACGACGCCGTGCAGGCCGTCGCTGCACAGCAGCAGCCGCAGGTGCGACGGGACCGGCATCTCGGCCATCGACGTCGTCACTTCCTGATCGGCACCGAGCGCGCGCGTCAGCGCGCGCCGCGTGCCGATACGTTCGCCATTGGCGTCGACCTGCTCCACCGTCGCCGCATCGTCTTCGGTGAGCAGGCGCGCCGGGCCCGGCTCCACGCGGTAGATGCGGCTGTCGCCCACGTGCGCGAACGCGACGACGTCGCCGGCGACGAGCACGGCGGCGACCGTGGTCGCCATGCCCTGCAGCGCGGCGTCCGACTGGGCGGCGAGATGGACGCGCTGGTTGGCGAGCACGATCGCGGTCCGCAGCCTGTTGGACGTCGCCGAGAACCTGGGAGCCCAGCCGAGCGGCCACGTGTCGTCGTCGGCTTCGGTGAAGGAACGGGCGATGTAGCCGGCCACCGTCTCGAGCGCGATCTGCGCGGCGACCTCACCGGCGTTGTGTCCGCCGACGCCGTCAAACACCGCGTAGAGACCGTAGCGGTCCTCGCAGAGGACGCGATCCTCGTTGACCTCGCGCACCGGGCCCCGGTCGGTGGCGCTGCCTCCGGCGGTCATGATGGTGGTGGTGCGCATCACGCAGGGACGGCGGCAGGCGTTTCGACGGCGACCGTGTGCTCGAGCACCTCGGCCAGTGACGTGTCACCCGCGAGCACCTTGGCGAGGGCGGCTTCGCGCAGGGTGCGCATGCCGTCCTGCCAGGCCTGCACGCGGATGTCGGAGACCGATGCGCGGCGCATCACGAGATCCTCGATCGCGGGCGAGATCCGGAGGACCTCGAAGATACCTGTCCTGCCGCGGTAGCCGAGACCCGTGCAGGCCTCGCATCCCCGCGGCTCGTTGATGCTGACGCGCCCATGATGGTGCAGGCGCGTGTACGGAGCGAAGATCGGGTGCGTGCGGGCGTCGATCTCGACAGGCACGCGACATTCCTTGCACAACCGACGCACGAGCCGCTGCGCCACGACCAGGCGCAGCGCCGAGGCGACGATGAAGGACTCGAGCCCCATGTTGAGGAGACGGAGCACGGCACCGGCCGCGTCGTTGGTGTGCAGGCTCGAGAGCACCATATGGCCCGTAAGCGCGGCCTTCAGGGCGATGTCGGCGGTCTCGGCATCGCGCACCTCACCGACCATGATGACGTCGGGATCCTGGCGCAGGAAGCTGCGCAGCGCCATCGCGTAGGTGAGCTCTTCCGCGTCGCACTGCACCTGCGTCACGCCGAGGATGCGCGACTCGACGGGATCCTCGGCCGTGAGGATGCACTCGGCC
>JADLFL010000043.1 GCA_020845575.1 Acidobacteriota bacterium
CCGCATCCGTGAGCGCCCGCTTCACCTTGCCGGGACTGCCCATGACCATCGACCGCGGGGGAATGACAGTGCCTTCGGTGACGAGCGTCCCGGCGGCGACGATGGAATCGCTGCCCACCACCGCACCGTTCAGCACGATCGCGCCCATGCCGATGAGGACGCGGTCTTCGATCGTGCACCCGTGGACAAGTGCGCCATGCCCGATTGTCACCGCATCCCCGATCATCGTCGGATGCGTGCCGCGCATCACGTGCACGACGGTACCGTCCTGGATGTTGGTCCGCGCCCCGATCCGGATCCGGTGCACGTCGCCGCGCACCACGCAGTTCATCCAGACGCTGGACTCCGCCCCAATCACCACGTCGCCGATGACCTGCGCGCTCTGATCCACGAAGACCGAAGCGTCGAGTTGAGGCCACAGGCCACGATACGGGCGAAGCATGGACGAAACATTATACGGGGCGAACAACCGGCAATGGGCAACCGGCAACCGGCAACCGGCAACCGGACGGACGGCGGACGGACGGCGGACGGCGGACGGCCGGGCTCGGCGAGCCGGCCCTACCAGCTACGGTCGCAGGTTGGCCGGTAGGTAGGGCCGGCCCTCCGGGCCCGGCCGCAATGGACATCGCCAACTGCAGGACAAGGTCCGTCTACACCGACGCGGGGCCGACCTCATTCGACGTTCGTGAAAAGATCGCGTACCGCAATGGCTATCACCGAGAGGGTCGGACGCAGCGCGCTGATCGAGACGTTGCGGTCCTGTCGCGAGCCGTTCGACGTGCTGGCGGCTGGCGACGGCGAGGTACTGCGCCTCCGTCGAGGGGCGCGCGTGCTCGGGCTGTTCACGGCCGGGAGCGAGGAGAACCTGCTGTGGACACATCCGGCGCTCGGTAACGTCGACAGCGCTGGTGCCCTGTTGGCCAACGCCGCGTCATGGAATGTCGGCGGCGACCGCACGTGGATCGCGCCTGAAGTGGACGTGTTCTTCCCCGCGTTTCCCGACACGTCGATCTGCGAATGCCCCGCGGCGCTCGACCCGGGCGCGTATCAGGTCACAGACTCGGGACTGGTCAATCGGTTCGAACTGCGCCTCTCTCGAACCGAGGCCACTGTGTCCCTCGAGCTGGCCAAGACGTGGGACGCTGCCACCGCCCCACCGTCTGGCGTCGAGTCGTTGCCGGCCGACGTCAGCCATGTTGGCTACGTCCAGACGACTACCCTGACTGCGCTGGCGTGCGATCGCGACGTGGCCATTGGCATGTGGGGCCTGCTGCAGGTGCCTTCCGGTGCCGAGTGTCTCGTCTCGACGCGTGCCGCGGCAGATGTCGTGTCGTACGTCGGCGGCGTGACGCCTGGCGAACTGCACTCGAGCACACGACTGCTTCGCTATCGCCCTTCCACGCCAGGCATCCACAAGATCGGCGTGCACGCCCCGGTTCTGACGGGGCGCATCGGCTGCCTCCACCGGGAGGGCGACACCGCGATGCTCGTGGTGCGCACCTTCGACGTCGACTCGTCAGGCACCTACATCGACACCGCGTGGCGAACGCCCGACGACCTCGCCTCGCCCGGATGCGCTGCCCAGCTTTGCGCCGTCGACACGCCTGCACTCGGCCGCTTCATCGAACTGGAGCACCACACGCCCGCCTTGCGCATCCCGCCGACGTCCAGCAGTGCCTCCTCGACCCGACTCGCTGACGCGAGCCACGTCTGGGCCTGCCGCGGCCCCGGCCAGCAGATCCGCACGATCGCCGAACGGCTGTTCGGGGAATGACGAATGCTGAATGACGAATGACGGAAACCCTGGCCTCCATGCCCCTTGGGGCTGCGCCGTAGGTAGGGCTCTCCGAGCCCGGCATCCGTGTCCGAGCCCGTTCCGGTTGCCGGTTGCCCATTGCCGGTTGCCGAACGCAATAAATATCGCGCATGTTTATCTAACAAAGATAACTTTGACTTTCCTTGCTCCAGACGCGCACCATCGACAGGCATGGTGGTGGCGTATCAGGGGGAACCGGGGGCGTACAGTGAGGCGGCGGCGCAACGCCATGCGCCCGACGCCACGGCGCGACCCTGTCCCAGCTTCGACGAGGTGTTCCGCGCGGTCGAGGCAGGCGAGGCCGCCTTCGGGGTCCTGCCGATCGAGAACTCCATCGGCGGCACCATCCACCGCAACTACGACCTCCTCCTCCAGCATCCGCTCCAGATCGTCGGCGACCTCGAACTCCGGGTCATCCACAGCCTGATCGCGCTGCCTGGCACGACGCTCGATCAGGTGAGACAGATCTATTCGCATCCGCAGGCGCTCGCCCAGTGCGACAGGTACCTGCGGAGCCTTCCGGGCGTCGAGGTGGTGGCCACGTACGACACGGCCGGTAGCGCCAAGCTCATCAAGGACAAGCAGATCGCCGGTGCGGCCGCGATCGCCTCCGAGCGCGCCGCCGCCGTCTTCGGCCTCCAGATCCTCGAGTCGGGGATCCAGGACTTCGCCGACAACATCACCCGCTTCATCGTCGTGGCGCCGGTGGGCAAGGCCGGCATCACCGGGGCGCCGAGCAACAAGACGACAGTCGTGTTCACGCTGGCCAACGAGGCCGGCGCGCTGTTCAAGGCGCTCAGCGTGTTCGCGCTCCGCGGCATCGACCTGACCAAGCTCGAGTCGCGGCCGATTCCCGGGCGCCCCTGGGAATACCTGTTCTACGTGGACCTGGCCGTGGGTGCCGACGATGCGCGCTGCGATCGCGCGCTCGCGCACCTGGCCGAGTTCGCGCCGATGTTCCGCAATCTCGGGTCGTACGCGTCGACGCTGCTGCCCCGTTCCGTGCCCGTGGCGGCAGGAGATCCCGCATGACCGACCTCAACAAGCACAAGAGCGCCGCGCTCACCGACGGCCCGAACCGCGCCGCCGCGCGCGCGATGCTCAAGGCCTGCGCGTTCACCGACGAGGACCTCGCCAAGCCGCTGGTGGGGATCGCCAACACGTGGACCGAGATCGGGCCATGCAACTTCCACCTGCGTGAGCTGGCCGAGCACGTGAAGGCCGGCGTGCGCGCGGCGGGCGGTACGCCGATGGAGTTCAACACGGTGGCCGTCTCCGACGGCATCACGATGGGCGCCGAAGGCATGCGCGCCTCGCTCGTGAGCCGCGAGGTCATCGCCGACTCCATCGAACTGGTCACGTTCGGCCATCACCTCGACGCCGTGGTGATGCTGTGCGGCTGCGACAAGACGATTCCAGGCACGATCATGGCGCTTGCCCGCCTCAACATCCCGGGCGTCATCCTCTACGGCGGGTCGATTGCGCCGGGCACGTGGCAGGGCAAGGACGTCACGGTGCAGGACGTGTTCGAGGGCATCGGCGCGCAGGCGGCCGGACGCATCTCGCTCGTCGAACTCAAGGATCTCGAAGACAAGGCCTGCCCCGGCGTGGGCGCGTGCGGCGGCCAGTTCACGGCCAACACGATGGCGATGGTGGCCGAGTTCCTCGGCATCGCCGCGATGGGCAGCGTGAGCATTCCGGCAACGCTGCCCGAGAAGCAGGCGGCCGCCGAACACGCGGGCCGACTGGCGCTCGATCTCCTCCACCGGGGCGTCCGTCCGCGCGACATCATCACGCGCACTGCGCTCGAGAACGCCATCACGGGCGTCGTTGCGACAGGTGGATCGACCAACGCCGTGATGCACCTGCTCGCGATCGCCCATGAAGCCGGCGTGCCACTCGGCATCGACGACTTCAACGCGATCAACGACAAGACGCCGCTACTGGCCGACCTGAAGCCGGGCGGACGCTACGTGGCCGCCGACCTGCACTACGCCGGCGGCACCGGACTCGTGTGCCAGCGCCTCGAGACGGCAGGCCTCATCGACGGATCGGCGCCGACGGTCACCGGCCGCACCATCGGCCAAGAAGCCGCGGCGGTGCGTGAAACGCCCGGACAGGATGTGGTGCGGCCTTTCGATACGCCGCTCAAGCCCACGGGCGGGCTACTGATCCTCAAGGGCAACATCGCGCCCGACGGGTGCGTGGTGAAGGTGGCGGGTTCGTCGCTCGCCGGGCATCAGGGGCCGGCGCGCGTCTTCGAAGGCGAGGAAGCCGCGTTCGCCGCCGTGCAGGCGGGCCAGATCGTCGCCGGCGACGTGGTGGTGATCCGCCATGAAGGACCGAGGGGCGGTCCCGGCATGCGCGAGATGCTCGGCGTCACCGCCGCCATCATGGGCGCGGGTCTCGGCAACTCCGTGGCGCTGCTCACCGACGGCCGTTTCTCCGGCGCGACGCGCGGCCTGATGGCCGGCCACGTCGCTCCCGAAGCCGTGTCGGGCGGCCCCATCGCCGCCATCCGCGACGGCGACGTCATCACGTTCGACCTGAAGCAACGCCGCCTCGACATGGCGGTGAGCGACGAGGAGATCGCGCAACGCCTCGCGGCGTACCGCGCGCCCGCGCCGCGCTACACCACTGGTGTCATGGCCAAGTACGCCAGCCTCGTTTCATCGGCGTCGGAAGGCGCCATCACGCGGCCGGCCCCCGCCCTGCATTCCTGAACCTCGAGTATCCCCATGAAGAAGACCGGAGCCCAAATCCTGTGGGAGAGCCTGGTGCGCGAAGGCGTCACCTGCGTGTTCGGCTACCCTGGCGGCGCGATCCTGCCGGCGTACGACGCGATGCTCGACTACCCGATCCGTCACATCCTGGTGCGCCATGAGCAGGGCGCCACGCACATGGCCGACGGCTATGCGCGCGCGACAGGCCAGGTCGGCGTCGCGATCGCCACGAGCGGCCCAGGCGCCACCAACATGGTCACCGGCATCGCCACCGCCATGATGGACTCGGTCCCCATCGTCTGCATCACCGGGCAGGTGGGCAGCAAGGCGATCGGATCGGACGCCTTCCAGGAAACCGACATCACGGGCATCACGCTGCCCGTGACCAAGCACAACTACCTTGTGACGCGTCCCGAGGACGTGGCGCGCGTGGTGCGCGAGGCGTTCTACGTGGCACGGTCGGGTCGGCCCGGTCCCGTGCTGATCGACATCACGAAGGACTGCCAGCAGTCGACCTGCGAGTTCGTGTGGCCGGAGGCACCGACGCTGCGCGGCTATCGTCCGTCGCACACGCCGAGCACGCGCGAAGTCGATCAGGCCATCGAGCTGATTCATTCGGCCAAGCGCCCGATCATCCTCGCCGGCCGCGGCATCGAACTGTCGGGCGCCCGCGAAACGGTGCTGACGTTCGCCGAACAGGCCAACGTGCCGATCGCGACGACGCTGCTCGGCATCGGCGCGATCCCGGCGAGCCATCCGCTGAACCTCGGCATGATGGGCATGCACGGCGAGGCGTGGGTCAACACCGCCATCCAGGAAGCCGACCTGCTGCTCGCCTTCGGGATGCGCTTCGACGATCGCGTGACGGGCAACGTGCGCACGTACGCGCCCGATGCAAAGAAGATCCACATCGACATCGATCCCGCGGAGTTGAACAAGAACGTCCGCGTCGACGTCGGCCTCATCGGCGACCTCCGGCAGACGATCGAGCAGCTCATGCCACGCGTCGAGGCGCGCGATCGCAGCGACTGGATCGCCTACATCTCGATGCTCAAGGGCGATTCGGCCGTTCGCGACATCCAGAACCTGCCCGACAACGGTCACCTCTATGCCGCGCACGTCATCAACGACCTGTGGCGCGAGACGCGCGATCGCGACACGATCGTGGTCACCGACGTCGGCCAGCACCAGATGTGGGAAGCGCAGTACTACAAGCACGAGAGCCGGCGCTCCCTCATCACGTCGGGCGGACTCGGCACGATGGGCTTCGCGCTGCCCGCCGCGATCGGCGCGAAGGTCGCGCGGCCCGATGCCGAAGTGTGGGTGGTGGTCGGCGATGGCGGCTTCCAGATGACGATGTGCGAACTGGCGACGATCGCGCAGGAAGGCATCGACATCAACATCGCGATCATCAACAACGGCTTCCTCGGCATGGTGCGGCAGTGGCAGGAGTTCTTCTACGAGCGCCGCTATGCCGCCACGCCGCTGGTCAACCCCGACTTCGTCAAGCTCACGCAGGCGTTCGGCCTGAAGGCCATGCAGGTGACCTCGCGAGCCGAGGTGGTGCCGGCCGTGCGCGACGCAAGCGGCCACCAGGGCACGGTGCTCATCGACTTCCGCGTGGAGCAGGAAGACTCGGTGTACCCGATGGTGCCGGCGGGCAACGACCTGCACAACATGATCCGGCGCCCGAGCGCCATCATCGAAACCGGAGCTGACGCATGAACACCTTCGTGGTGCTCGTCGAAGATCACCCGGGCGTCCTCACCCGCGTGAGCGGGCTCATCCGGCGCCGCGGCTTCAACATCGACTCGATCACCGTCGGCCACACCGAGACGGCCGGCGTGTCGCGGATGACGATCGCGGTGGAGGCCGACGAACTCGGCGCCCGCCGCATCGAGGCAAACCTCTACAAGCTGCTCGAGGTGCTGCGCGTGGACAACGTCACGAGGCAGCCGTCGATCGTCAGGGAACTCGCCGTCCTCAAGGTGAAGACCACGCCCGAGACACGCGCGCAGATCTTCCAGCTCGCACCGATCTACAGGGCCCGCATCATCGACGTCTCACCGGAGTCGCTCGTCATCGAGATCACCGGCAACGAGGACAAGGTCGAGAGCCTCATCGAGGTGCTCGAGCCGTACGGCATCCTCGAGATCGCGCGCACGGGCCGCCTGGCGATGCTGCGCGGCACGGGCACGGCCAGCACGCCTCCCGACGCCACACAGGACCTGAGCGCCGCCCAGGCCGAGGAGGACGTGCTGTCGCACTCGGTGTAGCGGGGGCTCAGGGCTTACGGCAAAGGGAAAAAGGGTTCGGCGGACGGCTGCAACCCGACATTCGGCATTCTGCATTCGACATTTCGAGAATCACCAACACATGGCTGCGAAAATCTTCTACGACAACGACGCCGACCTCTCACTGATTCAAGCGAAGAAGGTCGCGATCATCGGCTACGGATCGCAGGGACACGCGCACGCGCTGAACCTCAAGGACAGCGGCGTCGACGTGCGCATCGGCCTGCGGGCCGGCAGCGCGTCGGCCGCCAAGGCGCAGGCCGCCGGCGTGCGCGTGGTGAGCGTGGCCGACGCGGCGCAGGAAGCCGACGTCATCATGCTGCTCGCGCCCGACACGGTGCAGCCCTCGCTCTACAAGAAGGACATCGCGCCGCACCTCACCGCCGGCAAGATGCTGATGTTCGCGCACGGCTTCAACATCCGTTACGGCACGATCGTGCCTCCGGCCGACGTCGACGTCACGATGGTCGCCCCCAAGTCGCCGGGCCACCGCGTGCGTGAAGTGTTCGAGGAGGGCGGCGGCGTGCCCGGCCTCATCGCCGTCCATCAGGACGCCACGGGCCATGCGCGCGCGCTGACGATGTCGTATGCCAGGGGCATCGGCGTCACCCGCGCCGGCGTGATCGAGACGACGTTCACCGAGGAGACCGAGACGGACCTCTTCGGCGAGCAGGCCGTCCTGTGCGGCGGCACCGCCGAACTCGTGAAGGCCGGCTTCGAGCCGCTCGTCCAGGCCGGGTATCAGCCCGAGATCGCGTACTTCGAGTGCCTCCACGAGCTCAAGCTGATCGTCGACCTGATGTATCGCGGCGGCCTGAACTACATGCGCTACTCGGTGAGCGACACGGCCGAGGCCGGCGACTACTACACCGGTCCGCGCATCATCACCGACGAGACGCGCGCGGCCATGAAGCAGGTGCTCGCCGAGATCCAGGACGGCACGTTCGCCCGCAAGTGGATCGACGAGAACGAGCAGGGGCGTCCGTGGTTCAACAAGGTCCGCGCCGACGAGCAGACGCAGACGCTCGAGGACGTGGGCGCGAAGCTGCGCGCGATGATGCCCTTCCTGAACCCCGTCACGCACAAGCCGCAGGAACAGAACGCGCCGGTCCAGGGCTAGGACGCGCCGGGGGGCGCTGGCTCGCCTACAATGCGTGTCTTCACGGAGATGCGCATGCCAGGCCCCCATATCCGAACAGTTCTCGCCGCGATCCTCGCGGCGTTCCTGGCGATCGTCACAGGTGCCGCCGGTCAGACAGCCGGCGGCACGCCTCGCGTCCCCACCATCGACGATCTCGTCAACCTGGGCTCGGTCGGCAGCGTCCAGATATCCCCCGACGGACGTTGGGTCGCCTACGAAGAAGCCACCACCAACTGGGACAAGGACGCGTTCGTCACGCAACTGATGGTTGCCGACGTATCGGCCGGCACCGTCGTGCCGCTCACGCGCGGCACCGAGTCGGTGAGCGACATCGAATGGTCGCCCGACAGCGTGTGGATCACGTTCCTGCGAACGGTCGACGGCAAGGCGCAGATCCAGGCCATCAGGCCCAACGGTGGCGAGGCGATCACGCTGTCGCGTCACGACGCGTCGATCGTCAATCACGCGTGGGCGCGCGACGGCAGGACGATCGTCTTCAGCGCACCTGAAGGCGACGCCCCGGCCGACAGGGCGCGCAAGGACGCCTATGGCGACTTCACTGTCGTCCATCGAGACTACCGGTACGCTCACCTCTGGACTCTGGTCGCGACCGACGCGTTCACCGCGCCGATCAAGGGACGCCAGCGCACGTCCGGCACGACGCGACACGTACAGGGTTTCGACGTGTCGCCGGACGGAGCGCGCGTGGCATTCGCCGCGACGCGCACACCGGATTTGATCGACACCGGCTCGTCGGATCTCTACGTGCTGGATCTCGCGAGCGATGCCGTGCGACAACTCGTCACGCAGGACGGCCCGGACACGTCGCCACGGTGGTCGCCGGACGGCACGCGAATCGCGTTCTCGTCGGCCATGCGCGAGCCGCGCTTCTTCCACGCGAACACGCGCGTGGCGATCGTCGACGCCGGCGGCGGCACACCGGTGTCTGTCACCGACTCGCTCGACGAGGACGCCAGACTGGTTGCCTGGGCGCCGACCGGCCTCTACATCAGCGCCTTGCAGAAGACGGCGGCGCACCTGTTCCGCGTCGACCCGGCGACGCGCGCCATTGCCCGCGTCTCGTCGCCCGATGCACTCCTCCTGCTGGCGGCATCGTTCAGTGCCGACGGCCGCACGCTCGCGTTCTCGTCCTCGTCGGCCACCACGCTGCCCGAGGTGAGCGTGACGAGCCTGGCACCATTCACGCCCCGCGTCCTGACAGCGCGCTCGAAGGTGCTGGGGGACTGGACGCTGGCCACGCGTGAAGTCGTGTCATGGAAGAGCCAGGATGGCGAGACGATCGAAGGCATCCTCGCCAAGCCGCGAGACTTCGACCCGACGCGGAAGTATCCGCTGCTGTGCGTGATTCACGGCGGTCCGACGGGCATCGATCGTCCGCAGGCGATCGATGCGCGCTACTACCCCGTCGATATCTGGACCGCGCGTGGAGCGCTCGTCCTGAAGGTGAACTATCGCGGCAGCGCGGGCTACGGCCAGCGTTTCAGGCAGTTGAACGTCCGCAATCTCGGCGTCGGCGACGCATGGGATGTGCTGTCTGGCATCGACGCACTCATCGCCAAGGGCATCGTCGATCCCGAACGGCTCGGATGCATGGGATGGAGCCAGGGCGGCTACATCTCGGCGTTCCTGACCACGTCGACAACGCGGTTCAAGGCGATCTCGGTGGGTGCAGGCATCTCGAACTGGGCGACGTACTACTACAACACCGACATCACGCCGTTCACGATCCAGTACCTCGGCGCGGACCCGGCGAAGGATGCGGAGATCTATCGCAAGACGTCGCCGATGTCGTACGTGATGGGCGCGAAGACGCCCACGCTCATCCAGCACGGCGAGTTCGATCGTCGCGTGCCGATCGCCAACGCGTACGAGCTGCGCCAGGGGCTCGAAGACCGGGGCGTGCCGGTGGAGATGGTGGTGTACAAGGGCTTCGGTCACGGCATCACCAAGCCGAAGTCCATGCGCGCCACCATGCAGCACAACCTGCTCTGGTTCAACCACCACATCTTCGGCGACTCCGCCCCGAACCTGGCGTTGCCTCCTCGGTAATACGGCAATGCCGCGATGCCGGGAATGCCGAATGCCGCACAGGCGGCAACCGTTCGAGTGGAGGCAGGTGTAGCCGCCCCTATGCCGATCTCAGCGCCTGCGCGGGATCGGTGCTGGCGGCGTGGCGTGATGGCCACCACGTGGCGACGAGCGCAACGAGCGCGAACGCGACGCAACTTCCGGCGAGCGCCAGGGGATCGGCGCTCGTCACGCCGACGAGTTGTGTCGCGAGCAGCCGACCCGTCATGAGCGCGCCTCCGATGCCGAGCGTCAGTCCGACCACGAGCACCACGCTGGCTGGCCCCAGGAACAGACGCGTGATGCGTCCCGGTCCAGCGCCGATCGCCACGCGGATGGCGATCTCCCGCTCGCGCTGACGCACCGCGTATGCCACGAGGCCATACAACCCCACGAGGGCCAGTACAGAGGCGGCGAGCGCCAGCGTCGAGAGCAGCGCACTCATGAACCGCGGACGCGCCATGTCCGCAGCCATCAGGTCCTGAAGCGGCCGGATCCTGTCGATGGCGATCTCCGGATCGACGTCGCGAACCGCACGCCGAAGTGACTCGTCGGGATCCACCGACGCGCCGCCCGGCGTGACAGCCATGCGCACGATGGCAGACGCGAAGCGGCCGGGCTGCTGCATCAGCGGCACGTAGACGTCGGCCTGCTCCTCGTCGGTGCCGCCCTGCCTCACGTCGGCCGCCACACCAATCGTGGTGCGCACCACCCGCCGCGGTTCATCCTCGTCATCCTCTTCAAGAGTCACGACACGCTTACCTATTGCCACATCGTCTCGCCACAGCCGTCGCGCGAGCGTCGCACTGACCACGACCACCGCCTCTCGCCCCTCGACATCGTCTCGCTCGATGGGCCGGCCGGTCACGATCGGAATTCCCAGCGTCGAGAAGTAGCCGTCCGACACGACGTGAACCGACGTGCGTGCGACACCGACATCCGTGGTGTCCGTGCCCACGTCGATGAGGCGCGGCTGTTGCGTGAGGGACGCCGACGTCAGCCCCACCGACGCGACGCCTGGCATCGCACGCAGCGACGTCAGGAGCCTGTCGAACACGTGCGCGCGATCCGAGGGGTTCGGATAACGCGACTGCCGCAGCGCGAGACCAGTGGTCGTGACGCCGCCACTGGCAATGCCCCAGTCCATGGCGGTGAGCACGGAGACGGTCCTGAGCATCAGCGTCGCGCCCGTCAGGAGCGACAGCGAGATCGCCACCTGCGCGACGATGAGCGCCGTACGCGTGCGCTGACTCGCCCCGCCTGCTGTCGACGTCCGACCGGCCTGCGCGAGCACGACCGAGGGCTTCAGCAGACGCATGCCCATCACGGGCACCAACGCACAGATCAGTGTCGTCGCCAGGCCGACGATGCCGATGATCGCGGCTGTCCTGCCCGAGATGGCCAGGAGTCCACCAGGCGCCGACCGCCCGCGGTGTTCCTGCATCGTCGGTCCCAGCCACGAGATCGCCATCGCCGCCACGACGATGGCGAGCACGCTGGCGCTCGTCACGAGCAGCGCGGCCTCGGCAACCGACGACCTGATGAGCGCCAGCCGACCTGCTCCGAGTGCCACGCGTACGGCGAGGTCGCGTTCGCGCGCCGCCGCACGCACGAGGAGCAGGCCCGCGACGTTCGCGCACGCCACCAGCAGCACGAGCGCCGCGGCCGTCATCGCGGCTCGAAGCATGGGTCGTACGGTCGCCGTATAGCGGCCGTGCGCCGGCTCCAATCGCACCGGCACCGGCGCCGCGCCCGCATCGCTCACGAGCCCCGAGATGCGCGCGGCAACATCCTGTGGCGACGCGTGCGGCCGCAGGCGTACGAAATAGGGATACGTGGGTGCGCGCAGTGGAACGAGCACGCTGGTGAACGGGTTGAAGTGCCAGAATCCGGCGGGCAGGACGCCCACGATGGTGAAGGTCTCGGCCTCGTCCGGCCTGTCGCTCACATAGGCCGTGAACGTCCTGCCGATCGCATCAGCGTCGCCACCAAACTGCGTCGTCCACAGCGCATGGCTGATGATCGCGACGTTCGGACCACCTGATGTGAACGCCTCGGCGTCGAATCCACGTCCGAGCACAGGACGGATACCGAATGCCTCCATGAATCCCGGCGTGACCCACGCGCCGGACACCTGCTCGGTGTGTTCGCGCCCGAGCAGGTAGAACATGTCGAGATCCCACGCAACCGGGTGCTCGACGAGATCGTCGAGCGACGTCCAGTCGCGCCCCTCCATCCCGCGCGGCGGGGACTGCCCCGGCTGGCCATACTGCACCGAATACAGCCTGTCTGCCCCGGCATAGGGGAATCCACGCCACAGGTATGCGTCGAGCAGCGCCAGGGTGAGGGCGCACAGCGCCATGCCGATCCCCAACGTGGCGATGACCGTCGCGGTGAACCCCGGCGCACGCCGCAGCGCGCGGAGTGATGTCCGAACCTCGCTCAGGATGTCTGCCATGCGTCTCCTCGAACGAGGACGCAGCACGGGAGGGTGGCGTTAACGCGGACTCTCTCCGGCAACCGCCAACCGGCAACCGGCAACCGGCAACCGGCAACCTGACAGATGCCACCACCGTCGAGCGTAGGGCCGGGCTCGGAGCGCCGGCGCTACCACCCAGCGAGAGGTTCCGCCTCGATCCACTCGCGGAGGCTGTTGACGAGCCAGAGGCGGGTGGCACGCTGCATGTCGTCGACGTGGACGATACGTTCGGTCACCTCGCCGCTGGCGAGCAGGGTGGCGCGGAAGATGCCCGGCAACAGACCGCACGACACGGGCGGCGTCACCCGCGCGCCATCGATCTCGACGATGAGGTTCGCGATGGTGGACTCGGTGAGCTCGCCACGCGCGTTCCAGAGGAGGACATCGTCGGCGTCTGGTGCCGCGGCTCGAGCGCGCTCGTAGACCTCCCGGCACGTCGTCTTGTTGAACAGGAGCGGACTACGCGTGTCGATGGGCGAACCAGCAAGCGCCACGCGCCACATGCGGGCGTCCGGCGTGAACGGCGACACCGTCGTGCGAATACGCCCCTCTCGCGATGCCACGAGCCTGACGCGCCACGTGCCATCCCGGTGTTCGCGCGCAACAGCATCCAGCGCAACATCGAGCGCCGCACGTTCGACCGGCCAACCGAACAACGCGGCTGAATCGAGCAGCCGACGCACGTGACCCTCGCGACGCACGATCGCGCCCGCGTCCGATCGCATCGTCTCCAGGAGTTCGGCCTCGGCAGGAACGGCAGCCGGACGGACGACGCGCGCCTTGGCGAGACACTCGGCCCATTCGTCGGCCGCGTCCGAGTCCGACGTGATCCCCGCGCCGACGCTGAACGTCGCGCGCTGCGTCAGACGATCGAGCACCGCCGTGCGAATCGGCACGCTCGCCATCAGATCCCCGCCTGGCTTCAGCAGGCAGATCGCGCCCGTATAGATGCCGCGTGGCGCGATTTCGAGGTCCGCGATGATCTGCATGGTGCGCACCTTGGGCGCACCGGTCACCGACCCGCACGGGAACACCGCGGAGAGGAGCGCCCACAGATCGGTGCCGCCGCTCACACGCGCGTCGACGCGCGACGTCATCTGCCATACCGTCGGGTAGCGCTCGATCGCGCAGAGATCCGATACGCGCACCGAGCCCGGCTGCGCGAGCCGTCCGAGGTCGTTGCGCAGCAGATCGACGATCATCACGTTCTCGGCGCGCGCCTTGTCGCTCGCCTGCAGCGCGTCGGCCAGCGCCACGTCTTCGGCGAGCCAGCGCCCGCGTCGTGTGGTGCCCTTCATCGGCCGCGTGCGCACGTCACCACCAGTGCGTTCGATGAAGAGCTCCGGCGACAGGCTGATCACCACCGCGGCGCCCATGTCGATGCACGCCGCGAAGGGCACGCGCGCCTCGCGCGCGCACGCCGCGAACCACGGCCACGGATCGTGCGGGAATGAGGCGTCCAGCGGGAACGTGTAGTTGACCTGATACGTGTCGCCGGCGGTGATGTGCGCGAGGATGCGCGCGATGTCGGCGTCGAATCGTGTCTCGTCGAGCCGCGGCATCCAGTCGACGGCGCCTACCGGGGACCGGGCACCGGGCATCGGGCACCGGGCACCGGGAATCGGGACGGAGATACCGGGCACCGGCGACCTGGCGTCGGGTGCCGGCAGCGGACACCAGGCGCTCACATCAGCGGCGTCGAGGGGCGCGTCGTAGGCGGCCGCCCAGGCCAGCGGCACGCTCGCGCGGCGTGTTCCCGCTGGATCCGGCGTGCGCACGACGAGTGCGGGATCGAACGCGGGCGCCGACTCATACGCGAGCAGCAGCACGCCCCACTGCCCGGCCCGCGTCCGGCCGTCGATCCAGTCGACGAGGCGGCGCACCTCGTCGAGGTTCCGGGCCTCCTCGATGGCCAGCGGCCTGTCGAACGCCGCGCGCCATCCGTCCTCCGCCAGTCCGGCACCAAAGCAGGCGCGCCCAGCCTTCCGCACGGCGCCCACGATACATCGAGCGGCCACCGGTGATTCGTCTCGACGGGCCGGCCAAGCCAGTCTGCATAACCTACGAATCACCAGACAGAGCACGAATCGATGGACAGTCGCCCCAACAACATCACTTTGTTGTTTAAAGTGATGGCCAAACATTGATCGTTCCGCACATTCGACGTACGCTCTGTGCTGCTTTGCTTCGCAGCCCTGCTGCATCTGGAGGTTCCGTGAACGTTCGTGCCCTGCCCTTCCTCGTCCTCACCGCCGTCGCGGTGGCAGCCTTGTTTCCGCGGAGTGCTCCGCCCGTCCCCGTGGGGGATCCCTGGGTCGCCGGCGACGTCGCCTGGATGCTCACGGCCACCGGCCTCGTCCTGCTCATGACGCCAGGCCTGTCCTTCTTCTATGGCGGCATGGTGCGCTTCAAGAACGTCGTGTCCACGATGCTCCAGAGCTTCGTCGCGCTCGGCGTCATCAGCCTGCTCTGGGTCGTTGTGGGTTTCAGCCTCGCCTTCGGCGACAGCATCGGCGGCGTCATCGGGAATCCGCTCACCTTCTTCATGTTCGATGGCGTAGGGTCGGCCACCCACCCGGATCTGGCGCCGACGATCCCGCTCCTGCTCTTCGCCCTCTTCCAGTTGAAGTTCGCGATCATCACGCCGGCGCTCATCACGGGCGCCTTCGCCGAGCGCGTCCGCTTCTCCAGCTACCTCCTGTTCATGGTGCTGTTCAGCATCTTCATCTACTCGCCGCTCGCGCACATGACGTGGCATCCGCAGGGCTGGCTGCGGCAGATGGGCGTGCTCGACTTCGCCGGCGGCACCGTGGTCCACATGTCGGCCGGCCTCGCAGCCATCGCCGGCGCGCTGGTGCTCGGTCGACGCCAGAGCCACATGGCCAGCGAGACGCACGAGCCCGCCAACATCCCGTACGTGCTGCTCGGCACGGGCATGCTCTGGTTCGGGTGGTTCGGCTTCAATGCCGGTTCCGCGTTGTCGGCAGGGGACGCCGCCGTGAGTGCGTTCGCCACCACCAACACGGCATCGGCCGCGGCCATGCTCGGGTGGGTGTTCTTCGACATGGTGCGCGGCCGCAAGCCGTCGGCGATGGGCGCGTGCATCGGCGCGGTGGTGGGCCTGGTGGCCATCACGCCGGCGGCCGGTTTCGTCTCCGTGCGCCACAGCATCGCCATCGGCCTCATCGCCAGCATCGTCAGCAACGTGGCCGTGCACTGGAAGTCGCGGAGCACGCTGGACGACACGCTCGACGTCTTCCCCTGCCACGGTGTGGGCGGCATGGTCGGCATGGTGCTCACGGGCGTGTTCGCCAGGGACGTAGGCCTCATCAACGGCACGTGGCACACGTTCGGCGTCCACCTCTTCGCCCTCGTGGTGGTGTCGGTCTTCGCGTTCGTGGGCTCGTGGCTGCTCTACCGGATCGTCGATACGGCATGGCCGATGCGCGTTTCTCCCGACGCCGAACTCGATGGGCTCGACGCGAGCCAGCACGACGAGGTGGCCGCCACGTTCGACGCCGCCACGCCATGCCCCACCGGCGTACTCGACCGCGTGGCCTGACCCGTCAGACGTCCCTTTCGCAATTCCCTGCGCTTCCGCTTCCGTCGCCTCGTGCGTCGAAGCCTGACGCCTCCGATCCGCGGGCACCGGATCGGGGGCCTTTTTTCAGGGCGGCGGGGATTCGCGGGCCTGAGGGACGAGGACGGAGGAAGTGGCCGACGAGAGGCAGGAAGTACAATCGGCGGCGTGCTTCTCGATCGGTGGCGGCGTCCGCTGGGCCACCTGCGCATCTCGGTCACTGACCGCTGCAACCTCCGGTGTGCGTACTGCATGCCGGACGCCGACTATGTCTGGCTGCCGAAGGCCACGCTGCTCACGTTCGAGGAACTGACGCGCGTCACGCGGGTGTGTCTCGGGCTCGGCGTACGGCGCGTGCGCCTGACGGGGGGCGAGCCGCTCCTGCGCGCACACGTGAGCGATCTCGTCTCGGCGCTCGCGACGCTGACGCCGCTCGACGACCTCGCGATGACCACCAACGGCGTGCTCCTCGCGCCACACGTCGAACACCTCCGCAACGCCGGACTCCACCGCCTCACCGTCAGTCTCGATACGCTGCGCCGCGACAGGTTCGAAGCGCTCACGCGACGCGACCATCTCTCCGCCGTGCTCGATGGCATCGCAGCCGCGTCCGCGACGTTCGGCTCGATCAAGATCGACACCGTCCTCATGCGCGGCGTGAACGACGACGAATTGGAAGCGCTGCTCGCCTACGCGGCGTCGATCCGTGCCGAGATGCGCCTCATCGAGTACATGGACGTCCCAGGCGCCACGCACTGGTCGCTCGCAGCCGTCATCTCGCACGCCGAGATCCTCACGCGCGTACGCGACGCCTTCGGCGAGTTCGAGACGCTGCCGCCAGACGGTCCGGCTCCCGCGTCACGCTACAGACTGCGATCGGGCCAGACGTTCGGCATCATCGCATCGACGACGCGGCCGTTCTGTGACACCTGCGACCGCCTGCGCCTGACGGCCGACGGCCACCTCTTCTCCTGCCTCTATGCGACGCAGGGACTCGACATCAGAACGCCGTTGCGCGACGGTGCCTCGGACGCTGAACTCGGCGCGCTCATCGCCAACGCCTGGCAGCAACGCACCGACCGCGGGGCCGAAGCCCGCCTGGCCGCCTCCTCGCGCACGGCGTTCATCCGTCCCGCCGGCACCCGCCTCGACCCACACGTCGAGATGCATACCAAAGGGGGATAGGGAGCGACAACGGGCAACCCGGCAACCGGAAAGGCCGGGCTCGGAGAGCCGGCCCTAAGCCGACTGTCTCTCCGTCATCGTGATGTTCCGGAGGTCGGCGGTGGTGCGCCAGCTCGCGATGCCGAGGGGACGGCAGGCCAGCATCTCGATTCGCACGTCCACGTCGCGGCCGGCCAGCTTCGCGTCGGCAACGACCACATCGTCGATGCTCCCCTGCAGACGATCGGGCGTCACGTCCACGGCGATGCGATACCAGCGCTTGTCGTCCAGGTGCATGGCACGACTGGTGTCGTTCTCCGAGGCATCGAGACCGTCTAGATTCGAGAAGCCCACCACGGTGCCGCCCCAGCCACCCACCACGAACGTGCAGTGGTTGCGGCCGACGGGTACCGTGACGGCGCAGAAGAAATCGGTGCCGTCCACGCGCATGGCGTCCATCTCGATGCGGAAACTCGGCCCCGGAAGCGCCCCGGTCCACACGATGCCCGTCAGGTCGTTGCCACGTTCGAGGCGAATCGCACCGTCCACGACCGACACCGCGCCCTCGCCGCCGAAGACCACGGACTTCCAGGCACCGAGAGACGCACCGTCGAACAACGACACGGATGTGGCAGCCGATGTGGCCGGCGGCTGCAACAGACACGGGCTGACGCCGAGCAGAGCGAGCGCCTGACGACGGGACAGAGACGATGGGCGGGTGTGCATGCGATGAAACACCGTGGCCCTCAAGCCTACAGGAATTGGTCAGGCACCACGGCCATCCGGCTCGTCCGACCGCGATGTACAATGCGCCGGTCTCGACCAGGCACCCAGCCGGTCCGGCTCCACTTGACGCCCGTTGGAGCCACGCGCGCCGCTGGCGATTGGGCGCGTTCCGATGAGCCGCTTCATCCCCACCCACAGACCCGCCATCGGCGACCAGGAACTCGCGGCCGTGGCGTGCGTGTTCGACAGCCGGTGGCTCGGCGCCGGCGCCGCGACGGCGGCGTTCGAGGACGCCCTGCGCGCGCAGCTCGGCGTCCCGCACGTCGTGGCCGTGAGCAGTGGAACGGCCGCGCTGCATCTCGCGCTCGAGGCACTGGCGCTTCCTCCGGGGAGCGGAGTGCTCGTGCCCTCGCTCACCTTCGTCGCCTCCGTGCAGGCCATCGTGGCGGCGCGGCTCAGGCCGGTGTTCTGCGACGTGGTGGCCGACACATTGCAAGTCGATCTGGAGGATTGCGCCACACGCCTGCGCGCTGCCGGACGTGACGGCATCGGCGTTCGTGCCGTCATGCCCGTGCACTTCGGCGGGACGAGCTGCGACATCACGCAACTGGTCACCCTGGCCACCGACAACGGCCTGCGCATCGTGGAGGACGCCGCGCACGCCTTCGGCTCGAACCGCAGCGGCCGGGCGCTCGGAACCATCGGCGATGCCGGCTGCTACAGCTTCGATCCGATCAAGACCATCACGTGCGGAGAAGGCGGGGCCATCGTCACGGCGTCCGATGCTCTCGCGGCGCGCCTGCGACCGGCGCGCACGCTCGGGATTTCCGCCGACGGCTGGCGGCGCCACACGGGTGCGGCGGCGTGGGCGTACACCGTCGAGTCCCACGGCTGGCGGGCGCACATGCCCGACATCAACGCCGCCATCGGTCTGACGCAGTTGTCGCGCCTGCCGGACTTCCGCGCACGCCGGCAGGCCATCGTCTCCCGATACGACAGCGCGCTCGCACGAGTACGTGGACTCACGCCGGTGACACGGCCACATCCGGACGCGTGCCCTTTCACGTACACGGTGCGCGTACACGATGGGCGTCGCGACGATCTGATGGCCTGGCTGCGCGCGCGCGACATCGGGACGTCTGTGGAGTACATCCCGAATCACCTGCAGCCGGCCTTTGCGGCGTTTCGCACGCCGCTGCCCGCCACCGAACAGGTGTTCACCGACATCCTCAGCCTGCCGCTCTACAGCGACCTCGTCGACGAGGACGTCGACCTCGTCGTGAGCGCGATACACGAGTTCTTCGACGGAGACCGCGTGCCGTGAGTACGCCGCAACGACTGCTCGTCCTCGGCACACGCACCTTCGCCGTGGAGGTCGCCGACCTCGCATCGGACATCGACGGGATCGTCGTCGCGGGCTTTGTCGAGAACATGGAGCGCGACCGCGTCGGCACGAGCCTCGAAGGCCTCCCGATCCACTGGATCGACGAGGTTGCGGCACTGGCGCCGACGCACGTCGGTGTCTGCGCACTCAGCACGACGCACCGTCGCCGGTTCGTCGACCAGGCCGCCGCGCTCGGCCTGCGGTTTGCGACACTCATCCACCCGAGCGCGCGCGTGTCACGCACCGCGCACATCGGCGAGGGCGCGATCGTCAGTGCCGGCGCGATCCTCGGCGCGCACGCGCGAATCGGTCGTCACGCGATCGTCAACCGTGGCGCGCTCATCGGCCACCACACCGCTGTCGGCGATTGCGCAACACTTGGCCCCGGCGCCAACATCGGCGGCTGCTGCGACATCGGCGCGTCGAGTTACGTCGGCATCGGCGCCATCGTGCTGGACAAGCTGACCGTCGGGCATCACAGCCTCGTCGGCGCCGGTGCGCTCGTCACCAAGCCCGTCGCCAACCATGTGCAGGTGATGGGCGTCCCCGCGCGCGTGGTGCGCGAAGGCATCGAGGGCCGCTGACCCCATGGCTCCGCTGATCGTCAATCTCGCGCCGACAGGCATGGTGCCGACGCCGCGCGACAACGAATCGCTTCCGGTGACGCCCGACACGATCGCGCGTGATGCCGCGGCGTGCCGTGCGCTCGGTGCATCGATCGTCCACCTCCACGCGCGCGACACCGATGGTGTCCCGACGTGGCGCCCTGACATCTTCCGCGACGTGATCATCGCGGTCCGTCGTGCGGCACCCGACCTCATCGTGTGCGTGTCCACGAGCGGACGGACGTTCGGTGCGTTGGAACAGCGCGCGGCCGTGCTCGACCTCGACGATGAGACCCGGCCAGACATGGCCTCGCTGACGCTCGGCTCGATGAACTTTCCGACGCAGGCGTCGGTGAACGAGCCGGCGATGATCGAAGCCCTCGCCACGCGCATGCAGGAACGTGGCATCGTGCCCGAGCTCGAGGTGTTCGACCTCGGGATGCTCGACTACGCACGCTACCTGATCGACAAGGGCGTGCTGCGGCCGCCGTTCTACGTCAACCTCCTGCTCGGCTCGCGCGGCACGCTGGCGGCTACGCCGCTCAGTCTGGCACTGATGGCGCACGCGGTCCCCGCGGGCGCCACGTGGGCGGCCACGGGTATCGGCCGCTTCCAGTTCCCCGTGAACGCGATGGCCATCACGATGGGCGGCCACGTCCGTGTGGGACTGGAAGACAGCCTGTTCATGGATGCCGGCAAATCGATACCGGCGTCGAATGTCGCGCTGGTGCAGCGACTCGTGGCGCTCGGGCGCGCCGCGGGCAGGGAACCCGCCACACCCGACGAGGCACGCGCCATCATCGGCCTGCCGCCACGAACGGCCGGCGGCACGTGACACGCGACGGTGTCGGCGGCGCGCCGGTGTGGCGGCGCGTCGTGCGCCACATTCCGGCGATCCTCGTGACGCTGCTCGTCGCGCTCTACGCCGTCGACGTGCCCTACTGGGACACGTGGGATTGGCTGGACAGACTCTATCCGGACGTCGCACAGGGACCGGCGACGAGCGACCTCGCCCTGTTCAACGGTCATCGCGTCACCATCCCGCTGGCGATCGACAGGGCGCTCTTCGCGGCGTCGTCGATCGACGTGCTCCCTCGCATCTGGCTGAAGATCCCCCTGTCGCTCGCCACGCTGTGGCTGCTGGTCCGCCTGCTGCGGCGAACGGCGCCGGCGCCACCCGGAACGCTCGTGCAGTCCGGTATCGCCGCGTTCGTGTTCACGCTCGCGTACTGGCCGATGTGGATGGACCCACGTCAGTATTCGATACACATCGTGGTGCTCGCACTCGTGGCCGCCGTCGACATCGTCACGGGGCGCGGCACCGGCACGGCGCGGGCCGCAGCGGCGGCCGGCCTCTGCCTCGTGGCGTCGCTGTCGTACGGACCGGGCCTGTTCACGTGGCCGTTCGTGCTGGTCCTGCTCTGGGTACGCGTGCCTCGGCCACCTCCCACCGTCCTCGCGCTCTTGCTTGCCGTGGCCATGACGACAATCGGGCTGCACCTGGCCGACGCCCGCGGTGCGGCACCGTTTGCGCCGACAGCACCGCCAAGCGTCGAGGCTGTCGTGCATGGCATCGCCGCCGTCGCCGGACTGCCGGCAGCGCTCGCGTCGCCGTCACTCGGGTATCGCGCAACGCGCGTCATGGGTGTCGTGGGTCTCGCGCTCTTCGCGGCGCTGACGGCGTTCGCCCTGCGACGCCCCTGGCGCGCGCGGGCCCTGCCCTGGATCGCCATCGGTGGTTGGGCGGCCACCTACGCGGTGGCCGTTGGCCTGGCGCGCGGTGGCCTGGCGCTTCCGTCGATGCACGAACCGCGATTCGCTTACGGTGGCGCTTTCCTCTGGGTCGCCATCACTGCGTTGTTGCATGTGACGGCCACGGCTGACGCAGCGAACGGTCAGCCGGTCTCTCGCCGGCGGGCGGGCGCAATGCAGGCGGCCGCGTGCCTCCTTGCCGCGGGGTGCCTGATGGCGAGCGTGTCGCCATTCACGGCGTCAGGCGGCATCGGTGCCCTGCACGCGCAACTGGTTGCGGGACGCGCGTGCCTGATGCACATCGACACCGCCGAGGACAGCTGCTTGGAACGGCTCTATCCGTCAGCGGTGCGACTGCGCGCGATTGCCCTGCGCATGGAACGCCGCGGCGCGGCGTTCCTGCCGTCTCCGTCCAGCGAGTCCGGCAACACCAAGCCCGACGAGCGCGCTCCCGTGCAGTGACAGCAGCACCATGAGTCCACTGATTGGGGGATCGGCCAGGCGGTACCAGCCCGCAGCGGCCGCGAGGAACACCATTCCAACCGTGAGGCAGCACCACGCCGGAACCGCCGACCATTCCAGCAGGACACGCATCGTCACGCCAATCAAGGCCATCGGCGTGTAGCTGCTGGCACTTGCGCGACCGGCATGCTCGACGTCCACGTTGGCGGGCGTGCGGGAGGCACGCAGGATCTGTCCGCGTACGAATGGCGATGTGCCGCGATACGCGCACACGCGATCGACCACGTCGCGCCGCATCGCCCGGAAGCTGCTCACCGCCAGCCCCGACGGCGCACCGAATACGCCGCGATCGATGGCGCGCATGAGAAGACTGCCTCCCTGCCGCCACCAGGCATGGCGCGGCCGCTCGAATCGCGCGAAGACCGCGTCGTGCCCCGCACGTATCCGCTCGACGAGGCGCGGAATCGCCTCCGGCGCGTGCTGCATGTCGTCATCCATGCAGACGACAATCTCGCCGGAACAGGCCCGGAGGCCGACCAGCAGCGCCGCGTGCTGGCCGGCATTGGCATCCAGGCCGATGACGCGTATCGCTCGATGCCGTCTCGCCGCCGCCTCCAGCACGCGCAGGCTCCCGTCGCGGCTGGCATCGTCGACGACAAGCACCTCGAACGTCTCGCCCATGGCCTCACAGGCCGCCACGACGCGGTTCAGCGTCTGTCCGACGATCGACGCGCTGTTGTAGACGGGAATGACGATGGAGACTATCGTCACATGTGCCTCGAGCAACGCCTGGTGTTCATCCCGGCGGGCCGGTGCGTTGAGGACAATGGACGAGGCACGTTCGCCTCAAGCCTACAGGAGATCGTGCGTGAAGAAATTCGTCATCGGATGTGCGGTCGCGCTCGTGCTGATGGTCATCGGCGGCAGCGCGGCGGTCTACTACTTCGTCTACAAACCGGCGAAGTCCTTCGTCTCGTCGATGACCGAGTTCGGCGCACTCGCCGAGGCCGATGAGAAGGTCGCCAACACCGCCACCTTCACGCCGCCGGAGTCGGACACGCTCACCGAGGCGCAGGTACGGCGGTTCGCGGCCGTCCAGGAGAGCCTCCACGCGAAGATGGGTGCGCGAGCCACCGAACTCCGCACGAAGTACGAGGCCCTCAGCGCGCGAGGGAAGGATGCCGGTCTCACCGAAGTCGTCGGGGCCTACAAGGACATCTTCAGCATCGTCGGCGACGCAAAGCGCGCGCAGGTCGACGCGCTCAACTCGCAGCAGTTCTCGCTCGCCGAGTACGGGTGGGTGAAGGCGCGCGTCTACGAAGCGGCAGGCGTCTCGGTGTCGGGCATCGACTTCAGGGAACTCGCCGGCAAGCTCCAGTCGGGCGACCTGCAGGCTCTCCAGCAGATGGTGTCGAAAGCCGGCGACGCGGTCGCTGACGCGCCGAAGGTGGAGACGGACATGCCGGAGGTCGGCGTCCCCGAGGCCAACAAGACACTGGTCGCGCCATACAAGGACAAGATCTCCACCTGGATGATCTACGGCGCGTTCGGACTCTAGGAAGGACAGAGGCGAGCACCCGTTCTGATGGAGGCCAGGGGCTTCAACCCCTGGCGCGGGCGTGCCAGCGGAGGTAGCGGCCCATCGTCGAAACGTCGAGGACGTCGAAGCCGACGGCTTCGAGTTCGTCCTTCCACTGCCTGGGCTCGACAGGCGCGAACGTATCGCCGAGATGGAAGAGACGCAACCCGATGGTCCACAGCGCGTCGCATCCTGCAAAGCTTCCGCCCGGCAGCAGCACGCGCCACACCTCGGACAAGAGCGCGCGCTGACGCGTGAGGCCTGGCAGGTGGTGCACCATCGTGAACGCCGCGACGGAGGTGAACGCGCCGTTCACGAACGGCAGCGCCGCGGCGTCAGCGGTGGCAGCAGGGACTCGTGTGGGGATACGCCCACCCGACACCAACGGGACACTGGTGCGCGCTCTGAGCCGTCGCAGCGCGTGTGTGTCGACGTCGACCGCCGTGACCCGGGCGACACGCTGGCGCAGGTGCGTGGTCACCGTACCGGCGCCGGCTCCCAGTTCGAGGAGCGACTCCCCCAGCGACACATGCGCGAGCGTCCACTCCAGCAGATCGTGTTCGACGGTGCGGGCCCAGTGCTCCGAGTTGCAGTACCACGCGTGCAGCCGGTTCATGACAGGTGAATCATGTCTCGACTATCGGCCTTCGTGACCTCCGGCCGCCGAGCGGCATTCCCGGCATTCCCGGCATCGCGGCATGTCAGCTGTAAATCTTCTCCCCCGCGCGGATCGGCACCTTCAACACGTTCTGCGCGGGCGGGGTCGGGCACGTGGTGTACGGGTTGTACGCGCACGGCGGATTGTAGGCCTTGTTGAAGTCGATCACGTACCGGCCGTCGCCCGTGGGTTCCGCGTATGCGAAGCGCGTACCGTAGGTCTCGCGGCCGACGCCCGCGTCCCTGAAGATCACCTGGAGGCGTCCCTTGCTCGCCGTGAAGGCCAGCAACCGCACCTTCTTTCCGTCGAACGTGAACTCCAGCGTGCCTGGAGCCTTGTAGGGCTCGGGATCGCCGAGCACGTTGCGCACCTCGACGGCCTTCGGCTCATCGAAGGTCTTCAGCGTGGCAACCACGCGAGCCTGGTCGGCGACCGGATACCACTTCGTGCCCTGGAAACCCGTACGGATCGGCGACTCGGGATCGCGCACGCGCAACGCCAGTCGCGGTCCGCTCCGGTGCAGGTGGAACTGGACGCCCTGCCCCACGCTCACGCGATCGGCGGAGGTCCCCGGCGCGCCATTCACGCCAGGCTGGTTCCCGCGAAGCACGATCGTCGTCGACGACGCGGGCTCGCCGTTGACCGTCGCCACGACACCCGGAGTCAGGTGGAGGGTGACACCCTCGGGCGTCACCTCGAGCCGTCCCACGTGCGACGGCGCATGCCCTGCCGGCAGGACGATGTCGCTCGATGGATCGCCGCCGATCGTGTGTGAGCCCTCGGGCAGGAACGCCAGGCCCGCCACGCTCAGCCAGCCGTACTCGGCGCGCAGGCTCGTGTCGTACTGCTGGCGCCACGCGGCCACGTCGGCAGGCGGGCCGGGCGCCGCGTCGGCTGTCGTGACAACAGGAGGCGCAGGCGACGCGGCCGCGGCAGGGCGTGTGAAGCGGGCGGCGGCGACGGCGCCCGAGGTGACAACAGCGAATACGGCAAGCCAGGTGAAGGACGTACGCATCGAACCATCCGGACGTCGGCCCCTGCGCGCCAGCGCGCGGGATCGACATCGAGCCCTGCGCATGACGCGGGGCGAACCATGAGTGAACGCGGCCAGGCCGGCGTTCAGAATTCGTGAGGGAGAGAACGCAGGATCAACAACAACAGGCGCAGCGCCGGGCGGCGCTGGCACACATCGACGGCACGCGAGGCGAAGGCGTCGAAGACATGTTCATGACGGTACCGCGCAGGCGTCGCGCACCGCAAGGCGTATGACGCACTCGCGCCCCTACAATGATGTGTGGCTGCCCTGCTCGGCGACCTTGTTCCTCGCCCCGTTGACGTCTCTCCCGACACGCTCCTCGACGGGTTCCTCGCATACGCGTCAGACCGGAGGCTCACGCTCTACCCCGCGCAGGAAGAGGCGATCCTCGCCCTGCTCGACGGCCAGAACGTGATCCTCAACACGCCGACGGGATCCGGCAAGTCGCTGGTCGCCTCGGCGCTGCTCTTTGCCGCCATCGCGCGCGGCGAACGCGCCGTCTACACCTGCCCGATCAAGGCGCTCGTCAACGAACGCTGGATGGATCTGTGCCGCGAGTTCGGTCCCGAGTACGTGGGCCTCTCGACGGGCGACGCCACCGTCAATCGTGAGGCGCCCATTCTCTGCTGCACCGCGGAGATCCTCGCCAACATGGCGCTGCGCGAAGGCGCGGGGGCACCGGTCCACCACGTGGTGATGGACGAAGTCCACTACTACGCGGACCGCGACCGCGGCGTCGCCTGGCAGACGCCGCTGCTCACGCTGCCGCAGGCGCGCTTCCTCCTGATGTCGGCCACGCTCGGCGACACCGCCCCCTTCGAGCGCGCGCTCACGGCGCTCAACGGACTCCCGACAGTCACGATCACGTCTGCCGTCAGGCCCGTGCCCCTCGAGTTCAGCTACGCCGAAGTGCCGCTGGCCCACACGATCGAGACGCTCGTGGCGGAGGGGCGCACGCCGGCCTACGTCGTGCACTTCACGCAGGCCGACGCGGCAGGCAGCGCGCAGGACTTCACGAGCCTGAAGATCTGCACGCGCGAGCAGAAGGCCGAGATCGCCGACCGCATCGCCACGTTCGACTTCTCGAGTCCGTACGGGGGATCGGTACGCAAATGGTTACGCCATGGCATCGGCCTGCACCATGCCGGGCTGCTGCCGAAGTATCGCGTGCTCGTGGAACAGCTCGCGCAGCGCGGGCTGCTCCACGTGATCTGCGGCACCGACACGCTCGGAGCCGGCATCAACGTGCCGATCCGCACGGTTGTCTTCACGCGGCTGTGCAAGTTCGACGGCCAGAAGACCACGCACCTCACCGCGCGCGATTTCCACCAGATTGCCGGCCGTGCCGGCCGCAAGGGCTTCGACGATCGCGGCTTCGTGGTGGTGCAGGCGCCCGAACACGTCATCGAGAACCTGCGACTCAGCGAGAAGGCCGCACGCGACGGACGGCGCGTGGTGAAGCGCAAACCGCCCGAGCACAACTACGTCCACTGGGACCAGAACACACTCACCCGCCTGATCGGCGCCGCACCCGAGTCGCTCGTGTCGCGCTTCCACGTCACGCACGGCATGCTGCTCAACGTCCTGAGCCGCCGGACAGACGGCGCACGCGCGATGCAGCAGCTCATTCGCGACAGTCACGAGTCCGACGCCGCCAAGGCCGCGCACCGCCGGCGCGCCTGGCAGTTGTTCCGCGCGCTCGCCCGGCGACGCATCGTCGAGATCGTGCCGCGCACGGCCGAGGGATCGCGCGTGCGGGTGAACGTGGACCTGCAGGACGACTTCTCGATGAACCAGGCGCTGTCGCTCTACCTGATCGAGACGCTGCCGCTGCTCGATCCCGACGCGCCCACCCATGCGCTCGACGTGCTCACGCTCGTCGAGTCGATCGTCGAGAACCCGGAGCTCATCCTCCGGCGACAGCTCGATCGCGTGAAGGATCGCGCCATCGCGCAGATGAAGGCCGACGGCATGGAGTACGACCAGCGCATGGAGGAGCTCGAGAAGCTCGAGTATCCCAAGCCGCTGCGCGACTTCGTCTACGACACGTTCAACGCGTTCGCCGACAGGCATCCATGGGTCGGCGAGGAGAACATCAAGCCGAAGTCCATCGCACGCGAGATGGTCGAGAGGTATGCGTCGTTTGCCGAATACGTGATGGCGTACGACCTCGAACGGTCGGAGGGTCTGCTGCTGCGCCACCTGTCGGGCGTATACAAGGTGCTGAGCCAGACGGTGCCAGACGGCGCCAAGACCGACGAGGTACTCGACATCGAGTGGTACCTGCGCACGCTGGTGCGCGGCGTCGATGCGAGTCTGGCCGACGAATGGGAGCGCATGCGCGATCCCGACTACGTGCCTGTCAGCGGCAGCGGACGGGCTGCCATCGATGCGCGACCGCCGCAGACGGTCGCCTACGACATCACCACCGACGCGCGCGCGTTCGGTGCGGCACTTCGCAGCCGGATCTTCACGGTCCTCAAGGCATGGTCGCGCGCCGACGCAGACGCGCTGCGCGCAGCCCTCGGCCTCGCGTCAGGCGATGAGGGTGCCGACGAGTGGTCGAGCGAGCGCCTGCGAGAGACACTCGACGCATTCGCCATCGAGCACGGCCAGCTCCGGTTCGATCCCGAAGCGCGCAACGCCCGGCACACGCACGTCGCGGTACATGAGGACGACACACGCCAGCGCGTGCTGCAGATGCTGGTGGATCAGGAAGGCCTGAACGACTGGGTCGCCGAGTTCAGCGTCGACATCGCCGCATCGCGCGCACGACAGGAGCCCGTCCTCACGCTCGTGAGGATCGGGAGATTAGGGGAATGAAGCGAGAGCGGCAACGGGCAACAGGCAACCGGCAACCGGAAGGCTCCGGCGAGATGGGTATCCCATCCTGTTGCCGGTTGCCCGTTGCCGGTTGCCGGTCCCTTTCTCAGCGTTCAGGCTGCGGGACGTAGCGCAGGTAGGGCTTCTCGGCGCGCCAGCCGTTCGGGTAGATCGTCTTCGCTTCCTCGTCGGACACGGCGGGAACGATGATCACGTCACCGCCCTGTTGCCAGTCGGCGGGTGTCGCCACGCGATGCGCGGTGGTGAGCTGGAGCGCGTCGATGATGCGCAGGATCTCCGGGAAGCTGCGGCCAGCCACCATCGGGTACGACAGCACCACCTTGATCTTCTTGTCCGGACCGATCACGTACACGTTGCGCACGGTGGCGTTGTCGGCGGCGGTGCGGCCCTCGCACGTCTCGCCCGCGTCGGCCGGCAGCATCCCGTACAACTTCGACACCGCGAGCGTGGGGTCGCCGATCATCGGGAAGTCGGGCTCGGCCCCCTGCGTCTCGGCGATGTCCTTGCTCCACAGCGCGTGCCGCTCGACGGGATCGACGCTCAGGCCCAGCACCTTCACGTTGCGTCTCGCGAACTCGTCCTTCAACCGCGCCACGGCACCAAGCTCGGTGGTACAGACAGGCGTGAAGTCCTTCGGGTGCGAGAACAGCACGCCCCACGCGTCGCCGAGCCACTCGTGAAAGCGGATGGCCCCCTGCGTCGTGGTGGCTTCGAAATCTGGTGCGGCGCTGTTGATGGGCAACGGACCTGACATTGCGCGTCTTCCTCCTCGCCGGCGCGCGTGAGTGCGCACCCGGCATCTTCGCGATTCTCCGAGCCACGCGTCGCGAACGTCAATGACGAGTTGCGACATGGTGGTCCCGAACGCGATACGGGCGTGAGCGGCACCCGCCACTCACGCCCGTGTCCCTGATTGACGCCAGAGGTGGCCGGGCTCTCCGAGCCCGGCCCCTGCATCCGAACGCGGATCAGTTGACCGTCGGTTCCGGTTCAGACTCCGGCTTCGGCGCCGACTTCCTGAGCCCCTGAATCTGCAGGCCCGTCGCGAGTTCTGGAGCGGGCTCCTTCAGGACGTGCTGGCGGTAGAGCGCCGCCATCCTGTCGTGCTCGGCCTTCTTCTTGGCTTCCTCGCGCGCCCGCAGCTTCTCTTCCCGCGCGTTCTTCGCCACGCCGGCCTCATCGAGATCGGTCTGGCGGCCCTTGGCCACGGCTTCGGCGTCGAGCACGAGCGAGTGCTCGGCGGTGCCGAGGCTCACCTTCTTGCCACCGGCGAAGATCTCGTGACGGCCGTGCTCCTCGTACCACTTGGTGAGCGTGGCCGTCATGTGCATCTTCTCGATGATGTTCCGCCAGCCGATGCCCGTGTTGTACGCGCAGAAGCTGATCTCGCCCTGCTGCGTCGCGTACGGGATGATGCAGCGTTCCGTGCGGCGGAAGTCGTAGTTGAACAGGTCCTGGAACCACATGCCCGCGATGAACAGGAAGTTCCAGCGGTCGGCACGGCGCGCGTCGATGTCCTCGCGCGTACGCTGGCCGTCCACGCGACCGTACTCCTTCCTTGTCGCCCCGAACGTCTTGTCGAACTTCTTCAGCAGGTCGGTCCGCTTGAATTGCGTGGGCGACTTGAACGGGTCGTAGTTCTTCGCCAGCGCCAGCGCCAGGCCGAGCATCGACATCTTGGGGCCGCGCGCCGCGTCGTTGACGCGTCGCAGGTCCTTCGCGAGCTGCGTGCCCTCGAGGAACGCCGTCACCGGCACGGCTTCCTTCGTTTCCTTGTCCACCATGATGGCCATGCCCACGCCGCAGTTGGGGTGGCAACCACACGCCAGGTTGCCCCAGTCCTGCTGCGGGCCCTTCACGAGGTCGGCCCAGTCGGTGAACGTCCCCATGAAGGAGATCGGGAACCAGTCGCGCGTCGGCTCGCCGATGCTGACCTGCTTCTTCACGTCGTGCGCCAGGTGCGACAGCGTGTAGCGCTGCGCCGCGCGGCGCTCGTCGGTGATCTCCTCGTCGCGGCCCGTGAACGACACCGGCTGGAACGAGAGGAACGAGATCTTGCGCGGGTTGTCGAGCGCGAACCTGATGATCCGGCCCACCTGCTCGTTGTTCACGCCATTGACGATCGTCGTCACGGGGACGATGTCGACGCCGTTGTTCCAGAGGTTCTCGATGGCGCGCAGCTTGACGTCGAACAGGTTGCCGACGAGACGATGCGAGTTGGCCGCGTTGCCGATGCCGTCAAACTGCAGGTAGACGTACCGGAGGCCGGCCTCGGCCGCCGCCCTGGCGAACTCGGGGCTCTTGGCGAACTCGATGCCGTTGGTGGCCGCCTGCACCGAGTTGTAGCCGACCTTCTTCGCGTAGCGGACCGCGTCGAGGAAGTACGGCGACAGCGTCGGCTCACCACCGGAGAACTGCACCGACATCTGCCGGCGCGGCTTGATGGTGATGGCGTTGTCGAGCAGCGTCTTGATGTCTTCCCAGCTCAGTTCGTGAACGAACCCGACCTGGTTGGCGTCCATGAAGCACGGGTCGCACATCATGTTGCAGCGGTTGGTCAGGTCGATCGTCAGCACCGCGCCGCGACCGTACTTGATCGTGCTGCTGCCATGGTTGTGCAGCGTCTCGTCGTTGTGGGCGCGGATGTCGCTGCCCGGGTACGACTCCTCGAGGTGCTTGAAGAACGCCGGGTCCACCGACATCACGTCCTCGAAGTGGCCGTGCAGCGGGCAGTCCTTGACCATCAGGATGCGGCCGTCGCGCTCGATGATGGTGGCCTTGATCTCGCCGACCTTCTCGTTGAGCAGCACCGACACGTCGCGCTTGCCGTCCACGATCTCCTGGCGCGCCTCGCGCACGCAGGTCGGGCAGAGCGAGTCGGTCTCGCGCGGCCAGCCGAGGGGCGGCTTCACCTTCTCCCACGACTTCTGCAATGGCTTGTCAGACCACTTGGGTACGAAACCGGGATTGCGGTTCATGGCGTTCAACGCATCGAACACCACCCACGCCCCCTTGGCGGCATAGGTCAACCCCTTCTCGACGTACTTGATGGGCTTGTGCGGCATCTCGGTCCTCTGCGTCGTTGTCCTCGCGCCGGCGCATCCGGTCGCGATCGGCTCGAATTCCAGCCCGGGGCAGTATGACGAACTCCGTGTCGGGCGTGGCGCCGAAATCTGCAAGCAGGCAGAATCCTGCGGCGAATGGGCAGGATAGCCGGCCGACGGGCCGCGGCCGAGGTCGAGCGGGCGTCGTCTGATCGCGAGGGGGTCGACACCGCGGGTACACTGGCACGGGACAACGGCCGGGCTCGCTCTACTTGTCGACTGGTGTCCGCCCCGCTCCGTGATGCTCGAACCCGTCTGGTTGCTCCTCGCTCTGCTGTATGGGCCGGCTCCCGTTGCCGCGTCGCCGCTGCCGTCAACCGTCGACGTCGCCATGCTCCCCGACTCGGCCGTCGCAGTGGCGCACCTCGCGCCACCGCCGGTTCCGCCCCCTGTGGCGCTTGCCGCGGCACGACCGACGAAGAAACCGGGACGCGTGAAGAGCAAGGCCGAGCTCTCCTACGTCTCCACGGACGGCACCACGAGCACACTCACGCTCGGGACCGGCGGCGAATTGACGTTCACCGATGGCCCCTGGCGCCTCGAAGCCCGCGCGGCCTACCTCCGCGCCAGTACCGACGATGTGGTGCGCGCCCGTCGAATCACGGGCCAGGTGAAGTCGGCCAGGCGGGTGGGCGATCGCGCCGAACTGTTCGCCCGCGGCACGTACCTCCGCAACACGTTCGCCGGTATCGACCATTCGGTCGAGGGTGCGGTCGGCGTTACCGCGCTTCTCATCAGCGGCTCGCCGCAGCGGTTGTCGCTCGACTCGGGCTTCGGCTACATCGGCGAGGACCGGACGGCGGGGATCAGCAGGTCCGTGGGCACCTTCGACATGGGGCTGCGCCACCAGTGGGAGTTCAGCAAGCGGAACCGCTTCTCCAACGACGCCTCCGTCAAGACCGATATCGAACGCACCAGCGACTGGCGGCTGTCGCACGTCGCGGCGCTGCAGGCCTCGCTCAACGCCGTGCTCGCCCTCAAGTTGTCGCACGAGATCAACTACAGGAACGAGCCGGTGCCGGGGTTCACGCGCGCCGACACCATCACCGCCGCCAGCATCGTGGCCACGTTCTGAATGCTGCAGTGAAGGGTCGCGCGGCTGCTGCCGATAAGGTAGACACGATGGTGTCCCCAGACCCTCGCTCCTCGTCGTCCTCCTCTGCGCTCACGCGCGAACGCCTTCTTCGGCATGCCGACGCGATCGAGCCGCTGCCGGGAACGGCCACGCACCTGGTCACGCTACTGAGTCAGTCCGAGTGGATGATTCGCGAGGTGGAAGAGATCGTCCGGCTCGACCTGGGACTCACCGCCCGCATCCTCCGCTTCGCCAACTCGGCGTGGACCGCGCACCTGCCGTCGGTGACGACAGTCAGGGACGCGCTGATGCGCATCGGCGTCGGGACGGCGCTGTCGCTGGCCATCGCCGAAGGCGTCCGCCCGCGGTTGCTCAAGCCGCTGCCGGCGTTCGACCTGCAACCGGGCCGTCTCTGGCAGCACGCTGTCGCCAGCGCCTTGGCCGCCGAAATCGTGACCAAGCGCGCCCGGATGCCGATTCCTCCCGAGGCGGTCACCGCCGCCCTCTTGCACGACATGGGGAAAGTGGTGCTCGACGAGGCGATGGACAACGCCACGCTCACCGCCCTGCGTGCCGCGTGGGCATCCAGTGCGCAGTCACGCCTCGAGATCGAGCGTCAGGTGCTCGGACTCGATCACGGCGAACTGGGCGGCTATATCGCCCGCCATTGGGGGCTGTCCGAGCGTGTGGCCGCCGCCATCACGCATCACCACGATCCCGCGTCGGCCCGGAGCGTCATCTGCGACGTCGTGCATCTCTCGAACGGCATCGCCAAGCTGGCCGGCTTCGGCCCGCTCGTCGCCGAGATCGACGGCCCCATCGAAGGGGATGTCCTCGCGCGCCTGTCGTTCTCGCCTGGCGACCTGCACACCTTCTGCACCGACCTCATCGAACGCATGCGGACGGGACAGGAACGCTTCCACTGACGCTGCGTGGCCTCTACGGGTGCGGCGAGGCCGGCGTGACGAGACCGCGTGCGAGCGTGAGCAGCATCTCGATGGCCACGTCGTTGTGCCCGCCCTGCGGCACGATGATGTCCGCATAGCGCTTGCTCGGTTCCACGAATTCGAGGTGCATCGGCTTGACCGTACTCAGGTACTGGTCGATGACCGACTGCACGGTGCGGCCGCGTTCGGCGACGTCGCGCTGCAGGCGACGGATGAACCGCGTGTCGTCGTCGGCGTCGACAAACACCTTCACGTCCATCAGTGCGCGCAACGGGGCGTCGGCGAAGATGAGGATGCCTTCGACGATCAACGCTGGACGCGGGAGGACGGGATCGCGTTCGTCCAGACGATTGTGTCGCGCGAAATCGTACTGCGGCGCGTCGATCGCTTCGCCCGATCGCAGGCGTCGCACGTGCTCGACCAGCAGGTCGGTTTCCAGCGAGTCGGGGTGGTCGTAGTTGAGCGCCGCGCGTTCCTCGAGACGCAACTCGCTGCGTTCCCTGTAGTACCTGTCGTGCTCGAGCACCGATACCTTGTCGTCGCCGAGCGACGCCTTCAAGCGTCGCACGACAGTCGTCTTCCCCGACCCCGACCCGCCCGCGATCCCGATCACCACCGGCCGCACGGACGCCTCGCCCACACGCAGTTCAGCACTCACGGGGGAAATTAGAACAGATCGGCAACCGGCAACCGGGCACAGCCCCTCGTCAGATCACGGCAGGCGCGTGGCGACCGCGTTGGTGCCGGCGGCCCAGGCCTGCCCCCCGGCGTCGCTGTACATCGCGCGCTCGACGACAATCGGGACGCCGGCGCTCTCGATGAGCAGACCCACGCGCCGGCCGCGGGCGTTCGGGAAGAACTGCGGTGCGCCGAGCGCGATGTTGAAGCGACTGTTGGCCGGCACCGTGTACGTCATCGATTCCGGTGCCGCGTCCTCGGCGAGCATCGTCACGACGATCGTGGCGGCACCGCCCGTCGGGTTGACCACGAGCGCGTAGGTGCTCGTGTTGCGCGGCCCGCCCACTTCTCCCTCGGCGAGTGCCCACCGCGTGGCTGGCGTCGTGACGCCGCCGCTGTTGTGCGCTTCGCCCCATGTCGCCGACGTGCCCGGCCACCACATCGATCGCTCGACGAGGATGCCCACGCCGTTGTCCACGATCACGTCAGTGGACAGTGACGCATCGGCCAGGCGGGCGTAGTCGGGATTCTGCGCGATGCGTTCCGCGTCGCGTCCGAGCGCATCCACCCATACGGTGGCCCGCGACTCGCCGGACACCTGCTCGCGATGTTCGACGACCGTCCCGTCGCCGAGCAGGAAGCGCAGCCGCACGTCGGCGGCGTCGCGCGACGGATTCGCGATCAGCACGAAGAGGTCGAAGTACGGCCCCGTCGCTCCCTCGGCGAGCAGCCACCGCTCGGCCGGCGCCGGGAGGCCGACGCTGTCGTGACCCGCCGTGAACAACTGCCCGTTGCGATCGAGGTACATCGCGCGCTCGGCGATGATCGGTGCCGTCGCGTCGATGCGCGCCGACACCTCCGCCGACGCGAGGGAATCCCCATCGTCCCAGCGCTCCATGTCCACCCACACCGTATGCCGGGCACCCGGCGCCACCGCGTAGGTTCGCGTGCGGGGCGCGTGTCCCGCGCGAAGGTACGTGATGGTCGCCTGCGCGGGGACGGTGCCGGGGTTGAGCAGCAGGTAGAACGTGTTGAACCCGCCACCCGTCGCACCTTCGGCGAAGTACCACGTCGTGCGCGGCGCCTCGGTGGCCGACTCGGCATGACTGCCGTAACCGGAACCATCCCACGACACCGTCCGATCGGCAACAACGAGCGTGTTGGCCTCGATGGTCGTGGCAAACGCGTCGATCGCGCCAACCGCGGCTCCCACGTCGACGGTGGCCCGCCGTCGCGGCTGGATCGTCACCCAGTGCGCGCGCGTCGCAACGGCGCCGTTGGCGTCAGGCGGGCTCGCGAATCGCAGTTGTACGTTCGCCACGGTCGTGACGCTCGGGTTCACGAGCGCAATCCGGGTCGAGAAGAACGCGTTCTGCACCCCTTCGGCGAAATACCGCTGAACGACGCCGCGGGGATGCAGCCCCCGCTGGTACTCCTGCAGATTGGTGAGGCCATCGCCGTCCGGATCGCCGCCCGGCCCGTCGTTCCCTGTGGCGACCAACGGATTGAGACCCGCGGCAATTTCCCACGCGTCGGGAAGGCCGTCGTTGTCGGAGTCCGTGGGAGGAGGCGGCGGCGGTGGCGGCGCGGCGGCCTGCGCCACGGTCACGCCAACTCCGCCGATCGTGACGTTCCCTGTGCGCGCGCTCCCGCCGTTGGCCGCCGCCGTGTACGACACCGTACCCGGTCCCGTTCGTGTCACGGGCCCCGACAGCGTGAGCCATGACGCGCTCGTCGACACCGACCACGTGCAGGCGCTGCCCGTGTTCACGGTGAACGGCGCGACGGCTCCGCCGCCGTAGCCGACGGCGCGCGTCGCCGGCGTCACGTCGTATGTGCACGCGGGCGGAGCGGCAGACGCCGGGTAGATGAACCGGAGGCCCGCCAGATCGTCGGGGCCGATCGCCGGCGGGATCGGCGTCGCCGCGTAGCAGCACGACGGATACATGACGTTGGAGTTCGCGTTGGCCACCGAGCCGTCCGTCGGCGTATGGCCCAACCCGATCGCATGACCGATCTCGTGCTCCAGCACTCGCGCCAGGAATTGCGACTGCCCGAGCGACGGCATCTCCGCCTTCGTCGTGAAGATCACGAAGCCGTACGTGATCTTGTAGAACGTCGTCCCGTTGACCGTACGCGTCGTGCCGTTCGAGCACGCCCCGCCGATCGCGATCACGCCGCTCGTCGTGATGTCGTCGGCGGGATCCTCGTACGTGATGATGCCGCCGCCGGGCGTGGGTGGCGCGCCGCAATCGAGCAGCGATGCCGCCGACGCGAGTCGCGTGCCGCCATGCGAGAGCGAGAGCGACGCGCCTGTCGGATTGGTCCACCCCGCCAGCGCTTGCGTGATCTCGGCGTCGCTGTTGCCGCTCGCCAGCGGCGACGGCGTCAACGTGTTGCGATACCACCGCACCGTCTGGTCGCTGTCGGCCTCGTGCCAGCGCATGGTGCCGAGCAGACGGAACGTCTCGACGGTCGGCGTGGCTGGCGCGAGCGCGCCAGACGACGACGTGGCGGTCGCGGGCGTCCAGAGGCGCACTGCCGCCGTCCCTCGCACCTGACGGACCGCAGCGGCAAAACCGGCCAGCGACCGGGTCGACATGCCGGCGTCGGAGGCAGCGGCCTCCGACTGCTGGACCAGTTGCGTGCCCGTCGCCGAGTCGCGCACGCCGAACACCGACCGCGCCATGGCCGATGGCCGCCACGCGCCGCCGCGACGCTCGACGAGCGCCAGGATGTCGTCACCGACGATGAACCGCGCCGCGCCCGGAATGGCGAGCGTGGTGGACCCTATGGTGCCGCCGATCTCCCGGATCTCGATCACGCGGTCCGCGCCACCCGAGTAGTCGTCGACGATGCGGATCGACGCGACGGTCTCGATCGCGCCGCTGCCCGCACGCCGTTCCGTACGCACCGCCTCCACGCGGCCGCGCACGATGCGATCGGCGGCCGCAATGGCCTCGGCGTCGGTCCGTACCTTCAGCGTCGAGGCGTCGGCAGGACTGGCGAGCGACACGCTCGCGATGCATGTCAGCAGCGTGGCGACACGCACGAGATGGGAACGCCGTGGGGGGAGCAAGAACATGCCGCCCCCCCGCGTTGCAACTCGGCTGCCGTGCAAGCGACACGGTGCGCGTAGCCCGAATCGGCCGGTGCGTGCCCGCACACGACATCACGACGAGCCGCCAATGACGCTTTCGTATCCCGAATCACGAAACTGACGGCGTCTGCTGTGCCGGTCTTCGAACAACCCCTGCAATTGTTTCCAAGTAAATCGTCGGGATGGGTTTTTGTTTCGACGTATTTATACTGGCGGGGTTCGCCCGGCTTCCGATGGACGGAAGACCGGCGCTGGAGGCTTCCTGCATGACCTGCATCCGCCGGGTGGCCCTGACGGCCCTCATCCTTCTCACGTCCGCGTCGTACGCCGCCGCGCAAGGTGCATCCACGTGGTTGCTCGCCGAAGGCGCCAACAACGCCACCTTCGCGCAGGAAATCCTCGTGGGCAACCCCGGCGCGCAGGCGTTGAAAGTGACGGTGACGCTACTGCCCCAGTCCGACGCGCTGCTCACCTGGGAATCCAGGACGTTCGACCTCGCCGGGACCTCGCGTCTCACCGTACGCCTCGGGCCCGACTTCGGCCTGAACGGCAGTGCCTCCGCACGCGTCACGGCCGTCCTCGCCAGCGACAACAGCACGCCGGCCGACATCGTCGTCGAGCGGACGATGTACTTCCAGAGCGTGGGTCAGCAGGGGTCTCACAACGCGAGCGGCGTGACGCAGGCGCAACTCGCGTCCAAGTGGACCCTGGCCGAAGGCTCCGGCGGGATGTTCGAGACGTTCATCCTCGTGGGGAACCCGAACGGCACGCCGACCACCGTGAAGGCCACGTACCTGACCGGCACCGGTGGGGTGTTCGAGACCACGCAGACCGCACCGGCGAACGGCCGCGTGACCTTCTACCCGAAGGGCGAACACGCCGGCCTGATGAACGCCGACTTCTCCACCGAGATCGAATCGCTCACCGGCGGGAACCTCGTGGTGGCCGAACGCGCGATGTACTTCGACGGCTTCCTCAGCGGCCACGACGCCATCGGCGTGACCAGTCCGAGCACCACGTGGCTCTTCGCGGAAGGCTTCACCGGCGGTAACGCGGAGACGGCGTTCGAGACGTACCTGCTCCTGGTCAACACCAACGCGACGCCAACGGACGCGACGGTGGATTTCCTCCTCGACAGCGGCGAAGTCGTCAGCCGGACGTACACGCTCGCTCCACGACAGCGCTTCAACGTGTGGGTGGATCACGAGGGCCGCACGTACGACGCGCGCCTCAATGGCGCGGCGTTCGGCATGCGCGTGACGTCCACGCAGCCCATCGTCGCCGAGCGCGCGATGTACTGGGGCACCCCGTCTGCGAGCGATCCCACGGTCCCCACGGTCCCCTGGCGCGAAGGGCACGCAGCCGCCGGCGTCGCGGCAGGCAATGCCCGATGGGCGTTCGCCGAAGGCCAGCAGGGCCGGTTCGGCGCCGCCGCGACGGGTTTCGAGACGTTCTTCCTGCTCGCCAACCCAACCGCCACGCCGATCACGGTACGGGCGACGTTCATGCGCGAGGACGGCAAGGGCATCGTGCGCACCGTCTGCCTGGCGGCCAACGCGCGTACCAACATCTGGACCGCGGTCTACAGCGAGCTGGCGGGGCGACGATTCGCGACGTTCCTCGAGTCGGTGGCCAGCGCCGATATCTCGTGCCCGTCCTCTGCCGGTACGCCGTTCGTAGCCGAACGCGCCGTCTATTCGGGCCCGTCGTTCCTGGCCGGTCACGTCAACGGCGGGACGCCCTGGACGGGAACCATCGCCACGCCGCCCGTGGCCCCCGCGTTCGCCATCGCCAACGTGTCGCCGTCGAGCGGACGCCTCGGTGGCGGGCAGACGATCACCATCACGGGCGCGGGGTTCCAGTCCGGCGCGAAGGTCTACTTCGACAACCCGGCGTGGACCGGCGACAGGAACGCCAACACCCACACGGCCGCCGTCGACCAGGCCACCGACGTGGTGGTCTCCTCCGATGGCGCGACCATCACGGCCAAGACGCCTCCGCGCGGTTTCTACACCGGCTACCAGACGGCCGGGCCGGTGACCGTACGCGTCGTGAACCCCGGCAACGAGAGTACGACGCTCCCCAATGGCTACACGTTCAAGCTGAACGTGCTCGCGTTCGGCGATGACTACGTCTACGGCTCCACGTCTGGCGGCCGCGCGGCCACACCGTTCCCGGCCAGCCTCCAGAACCGCCTGCGCGCCTACCAGAAGGACCTGCTGAATGTGTCGACGGGTGCGCCAACGGGAACCAGGGTGCTGCAGTTCGGCGAGTACGTCACGGTGACCAACGCCGGCGTGGTCGGCGAGTGCGCCTCGGCGACAGGCGGCGGGTGCCTCGCAACTGCCGGCGTCGCACGGTTCCCGGCGCTGGCCGATGCAGCCGCGAGCGCGGACAAGTACGACGCCGTCGTGTTCGTGGAAGGCGTCAATGACATCCGTGCCGGTAGGGTTGCGGGCAGCGTGGCGTTCGCCTACCGCGACATGGTGGCCCGGGCGCGCGACAGGAAGATCGTCATCGTCATGACCAAGTTCGAGGGGAACGGCCTCGGGATCGGCGGGCTCTCGGACGGACAACTCAAGGAGCTCGGCGACGCGCTCTGGGGCGTCACGGAAGACACGTCGCTCAACGTCGAGATCTACAGACAGTCGCTGTTCAATTTCGAAACGTCAGGCAGTTCCCCCACGCAGAGTGGATACGACCGCATGTCGCAGCTCATTTTCGAGAAGGTGGCGCGCGAGTTCCCGCTCCAGCCGTGCGACGCGCGCAACGACAAGCCCGGCAAGGGTTGCCCGCGTAACCCGTAAGCCGTGATGCACAATTGCTCAACCGCGCGAACAGCGCTCCTGGTCATCGCCGTCGCATTCTGGTCGGCCGCTCCCGCGGCCGGCCAGGGCGCGTCCCGCTGGTTCCTCGCCGAAGGCGCGAGCAACGCGATCCTCGAGCAGGAGATCCTCGTCGTCAATCCCTCGTCGACGCCCCTTGACGTCACGGTCAAGCTGCTGCCGGACGCGTCGGCACACGTCACCGGCAGCACGCAGAAGGTGTTTCCCCTCGGGGCGACGAGCCGGCTCACCGTCCATGTCGGCAAGGAGTTCCCGGGCCTGAACGGCGCCGCGTCGGCGGATGTGTCGGCCGTGCGCTCGGGCTCGGCGACACCCGCCGACATCGTCGTCGAACGAACGATGTACTTCCCTGACGGCACGCGCGCCGGCTCGCACAATGCGAGCGGCGTGACGGCGCCAGCCACGCAATGGATCCTCGCGGAAGGCGCCAGCGGCATCTTCAGCACGTTCATCCTCGTGGCAAACCCCAATCCGATCGCGGCGCCGATCCGCGTGCGCTACCTGAAGAACACCGGGGAGGTCGTCACGATGACCGACACGGTGCCGGCCAACAGCCGTCGCACGTTCTGGCCGCAGAACGACTTCCCCGACGAGATGGCCAACGCGGAGTTCTCGACGGTGGTCGAGAGTCTGAACTCCGCCGCGCCCGTCGTCGCCGAGCGTGCGATGTACTTCGATCCCGCGAGTTCGGGCAGCCACTTCGCGACGAGCGGCCACGACGCCATCGGCGTCCCGAACGCCAGCACCACGTGGTACTTCGCCGAGGGATATACCGGCGGCAATGACGCCATGGCGTTCGAGACCTTCCTCCTGCTCGCCAACACGCAGGCCAGCGCCGTCACGGCCACCGTCACGTATCAACTGGACTCGGGTGAGACGGTGGTGCGCGACTACGCGCTGGCGCCCAACGAGCGGTTCACCGTGTGGGTCGATCAGGAAGGCCGCACGTTCGATCCACGCCTGAGCGCGAGTGCCTTCGGCATGACCGTCGAGGCGACCGCGCCGATCGTCGCCGAGCGCGCGATGTACTGGGGCACGCCATCGGCAGCCGATCCCATGACGCCCACGTTCCCCTGGACCGAAGGGCACGCGACCGCCGGATCGCCGGGGCGCGCCGCGACGTGGGGCTTTGCCGAGGGTGCGCAGGACTTCATCGACGGGTCGGGTCTGCGCTATCAGACCTTCCTGCTGTTTGCCAATCCCAACGACGCCGCCATCGCCGTGCAGGCCACATACATGCGCAGCGACGGTACCGGCGTCCGCCGTTCGGTGTGCGTGCCTGCGGGCGGGAGGGCGAACCTGTGGTCGGCCACCATCCCCGAAGTGAGCAATGCGCGGTTCGGCGTCTTCGTCGAGTCCGTCGCGACGGCTGCCGGTGCCGTGTGCCCGGGCGCGACGGCTGGCGGCGAGTCGTACGTCGCCGAGCGGGCGATGTATGCGGGTGCAGGGTTCACCAGCGGTCACGTCAACATGGGCGTGCCCTGGGTCGGCACGATCGCGACGCCGCCGGCGCCGGACATGACGTACACGGTGACCGCGTTGTCACTCGAACAACAGCCCGGCGGCCGTGTGGGCCGCCTGAGCGGCGGCGAGTACGTCACCGTCACCGGGACGAATTTCACCGCCGGCGTCCGCGTGTTCTTCGGCGATCGCGAAGGTGTCGTCGGCTTCGGCGCCAATCCCACCACGACGCTGCGCGTGCGCACGCCCGGGGCGGTCGGCGGCAGATATGGTGGCGCGCGAACGGTTCCCGTGACGGTACGGCGCGAAGCATCGTCGGTCCCTGCAGGTGACTTCTCGTTCACGTTCCGCGTGATGGCCATCGGCGACAGCTTCACCGAAGGCATGCTCGTCGAGCGGATCCCGCCGGTACCGCCGGCCACCACTCCGACGCAGATCTACTCGTACGCCTCGCCGCCCTATCCCGGATCGCTGCTCGATCTGCTGCGCGGTGATGGCCAGTTCGGTGGCGCCACGATCGTGACCAACGAGGGCTACTCGGGCGAATGCGCCGCATTGCGCGGCTGCTCGGCCAATCCGACGAGCGGCGCAAGCCGTATCGAAGGGCTTGTCGCGGCACGGGCGTACGACGCGGTGATCGTGATGGAAGGCTTCAACGACCTCAACGCAGGCGGCAACGTCGGCAGCGCGGTCAATGCGCTCCGCTTCATGGCCCAGACGGTCAGGGCCTCAGGCGCAACGCCCATCCTCGGTATCCTCGACGGCCCGATGTCGGGCGCGCTCGGCGACGGCATTCGAGGCATGGCCGATGCCAACGGCTTCGCGCGACACAACTTCCGCGACATCGACATCGGCAGCGACGACATTCACCCGACGCAGTCCGGCTACGACGACATGGCCCGCCAGGCCTACGACAAGCTCAAGGCGCTGTTCCCGTTCTGACGGTTGCCGGTTGCCGGTTGCCGGTTGCCGGTCGTCGGTTGCCGGTTGCCGGTTGCTGATTGCCGGTTCTGCTAACGTGTTCGCCCGTGCCGTGGCGTCTCCTGCGTGGCCCGTTCGGATGGGCGTTGCTGCTGGCCGCGGTGGCCGTCATCGGCAGCGTCGTGGCGCGGGTGACGGCAGACACGTCGGCGAGTGGGCTGACAGCCGTTCTCGAAGAACCCCGCGACGACGCCTGGCGGACC